>CAITRH010000616.1 GCA_903894755.1 uncultured delta proteobacterium | reverse complement strand
CTCTGCCACATCGGTGGACTGTCCGTGCTCACCCGGTCGCTTCTTGCGCGACGCCCCGTGGTCCTGGTCCCAAGGTTTGACGCGGGTCATGTGCTGGACACTATCGTGCGTGCAAACGCAACGCTCCTGTCCGTCGTTCCCACCATGCTCAAGGCGTTGCTCGACGCAGACAAAGACAATGTTCTGTCACGGCTGCGTGCCGTGCTCGTGGGAGGTGCTGCAGTGTCCCCCGCGCTTCTCGACGCGTGCCGTCGACAACGTGTTCCAGCACTGACTACCTATGGCTTGACCGAGGCGTGTTCCCAGGTGACCTCGCAAAGCCCCTCGGATGCAGCCCCCGCGGGGTCGGGCAGGCCACTTCAAGGTGTGGAGCTTCGCATTGTCGGTCTGGACGGAGCTGACAGTCCTCGAGGAGACGTGGGAAACATCCTGCTGCGCGGGCCCATGCTCATGGACGGCTATTGGAAACAGCCACCGCTGCACGGTGCTTGGTTCGACACGGGTGACTTGGGCAGTCTGGATCCGGCTGGCAACCTTCACGTGGCAAGCCGACGGGTCGACCTTGTGGTTACCGGAGGCGAGAACGTGTATCCGCTTGAAGTCGAACAAACGCTTGAAGGCTGCGTTGGGGTAGGGCGCGCCCTGGTGTTTGGTGTTCCCGATGACACGTGGGGACAGCTCGTCGCTGCCGCCATTGTGGTCGACGCGGAGTGCAACGAAGGCGCGCTGTTCGATGAGCTTCGTTCCAAGCTTGCGTCGCACAAGCGTCCGCGCCTAGTCTGTTTTGTTAACGAGCTTCCCCTTTTGCCGAGCGGGAAGCTGGCGCGGCACAATGCTTCCGCGCGTTTTGCAGTTCGCCCGTGGGAGGTCAACGCATGATTGGACAGCTTCGAGGAAAGGTCGCTGCGCAGGACGACGACGGCGGGATCGTGGTCGACGTGGGCGGTGTTGGGTACGAACTGTTCGTTCCGCTTGGGACTGTGGGGCGAGTTCCTACCGATGACCGAGGCCATGCACTGTTCTATGTGCACACTCACGTTCGAGAGGATGCGCTCACGCTCTTTGGGTTTGCCACTGAGGCCGATCGGGCGGCGTTTCGAACGTTGCTTGCGGTGTCGGGGGTGGGGCCCAAGATCGCTTTGGCGGTTCTAGGGGCGCTTCCATCGGGCGAGCTTGCGCGTGCCATTGCCGCACGGGACCTTGGACGCCTCACGGCCATCACGGGTGTGGGAAAGAAGACTGCGGAGCGGCTGGTGCTGGAGCTTCGTGACAAGCTGAAGACGGAGCCAACGGCAGGCCCCGCAGCGGCTAGGACTGCCACGGTTCCACGACGTCAACAAGAGGTGCTGGTTGGCGCGCTGACGACCATGGGGTATCGGGCAGCGGAGGCTGAAAGGGTCGCGTCGCAGCTCGAAGGGCGCATGGAGGCCCCCCTTGCCGAGCTTTTGCGCGAGGCGCTGGCGCTGTTGGCGAAGTAAGGGGTCATGCGGCTCAAGGCTTCAGAACAGGACGCACCACTCGAACCACAGGTCCTGCAACCACCCTCACGACCCTGGCTCGAAACGGCTCGCCATCTAGAATGTACGTCCCCCCTTCCCCGGGAAACTCCAGCTCCAACGACTGCGTAAGCGTATCCACATGCCCTTGTCCCCTCAAAGGAACCCCGCGAAGCACCCGAGGCATCTGCGGTCCAAGCTCCCTTGGCCCCAGCGCACTCGCTACCAGGTGAACCCGATCCTCCCGTTCCGCCGCTCGGTAGGTCAGTCGCATGTGCAACCCCAGATCCCGTACCACACTTGCCACCACCAGACTCCACGCCTGCGGTTTTTGCTGCACACCATCCACCCGCAAGGTCGCTACCATGGGAGACAACACCTTGCGCGTCAACCTCGCCCCAACGAAAGACCCCGCAAAAACCTTGGCCACAATCCATGCGGCCCCCGTCAACCCCCGTCGCTCCAAGGCGTAGTACTCGTCAAAAAACGACGACACCAGCCCTGCTCCAAAGATAAACCCGACCCGCGACCCTCCAAGGTTGTCCGTTATCCGAAGCGTCGGACAGCCGCCCGTGCGCAGTGGCTCGGCCAACGCGGCTTGCATCACCCGATGGGCCGTTCGGTGTTTCGTCCCGACCAGGTTACGAGCGACCGTCCCTACGGTCCCCCCCGGAGCCAGAGCCACTGGAGGCAAGTGCTCCCCAAAGACCCGCTCCAGCGCCGTCAAGGAAGCCATATAGGTCCCGTCCCCCCCGGCCAGCACCACGCAACGCGGCGCCTGGTCTGCAAGCGACAATACGACGCGGTCCAGATCCTCCAGCGTTGACGTCTCGTGCACCCGAGCCCCTCGGGACTCCGCAAGGAGTGCGCTGCGCAGTCCGCGGTCGGCGACGAGATGACGCGCCTGGCGGTTGAGAATCACATGGACCGTCATGAATGGAGCCTCCAAGGTCCGGATGGTCGTGACAAAAGCGCTCCAACGCAAGACAAAACGCGGTCTCCTAGCGACCTCCTGCTATACCGCAGGTTCCCATGCTCCTCGACGGCCTCCTCGACGACCTCCTCGACTACCTACGCCTCTCGCCCACCCCCTTTCATGCCGTGGAAAACGCCTGCCATCGTCTCCAAGGGTTCACGCGCCTCGATCAGACCGCGGCCTGGTCGCCGCTTGCCCCAGGTCGCTACTTCGTGGTCCACGAAGACAGTGCCCTGGTCGCCTTCGTGATCCCAGACACGCCCTCCGTGCGTGCATTCCGCATGGTCGTGGCCCACACAGATAGCCCAAACCTGCGTCTCAAACCCAACGCCTCCTATGCCAAAGAGGGGTACCTGCAGCTTGGAGTCGAGGTGTACGGTGGGGTCCTTCTAAATTCGTGGCTCGACCGCGACCTTGGCCTCGCAGGAAGGGCCGTCGTGCGTGCAGCGGATGGTGCCCTGAGCTCGCGCCTCTTTTGTATCCATCGTCCCCTTGCCCGCGTCGCCCAACTTGCCATCCATCTGGACCGCGATGTCAACGACAAAGGGATCACGCTCAATCGCCAACAGCATCTCCCCCCCATCGTTGCACTTGCAGGCAAAACCGAGGTCGGAGCTATCGACGAGCTTTGTGCCGAAGTCCTCGGGGTCGCGCCATCTGCCATCGTTGCCATGGACCGCATGTTGTTCGACATCGCTGCGCCCTGTTTGGGAGGTCTTCGCAACGACTTCGTGTTTGCTGCACGGCTCGACAATCTGGCCATGTGCCACGCCGCAACGCTCGCCTTGAACAACGCGTTGCCCTCCGAGGCTGTCTCACTGGTGGCGCTGTTTGACCATGAAGAGGTTGGCAGCGGTAGTGCGATGGGGGCGCAATCCGCTTTGCTACCTCGGATCCTCGAGCGCATTGTGCTGGCACGGGGCGGAGGAAGAGAGGCACTGCACCGTGCCTTGGCAGGGTCCACCTGTATCTCGGCCGACATGGCCCACGCAGTGCACCCGAACTACGCCGATCGACACGACCCACAACATCGACCCGTGCTCAACGGCGGGCCCGTGCTGAAGGTGCATTCGCAGCAGCGGTATGCCACGATGGCGTCGACCGCAGCGCTCTTTCGGCAGCTCTGCGACGCCGAGGAGGTCCCGATGCAGCTCTATGCCCACCGAAGCGACCTGCCGTGTGGGTCCACCATTGGGCCCATCACGGCAACGTTGCTTGGGATCCCTACGGTGGATGTCGGCAATCCGATGTTGAGTATGCACTCGTGTCGCGAGGTTGCGGGGAGTGCCGATGCGGAGAGGATGACCCGGGTGCTTACGCGGTTCTTGCAGTGCTGAGCGCCAGCGTCGCTGCAGCTTCGACCTGTGCCAAGGACTTTTCAAACGCCTGCACGATGACCTCCGGATTGGCGACCAGTCCTGCGTCCGATGCCACTCCGACACGCACCTCACCGGCGTAACTCAGCATGCTGACGCTCAGACCCAATGCGCCTGACACCGGCGCCCAAACGAGCACCTGACGCAATGCATGCTCCGCCATGTGAAGCGTCGCAGGGGGGCCTGGTACATTGGTCACCATCACCGTCGCCTTACGCGTGAAGATGTCAAGCCCCACATGTTCGAGCTCTGTGCTTGCCACCCCCATCGCCCCAAGAACGTTCAAGGCTACGGTCGCTTCCGCCGATCCTTTGATGGCATCCATGCGCTCCTTGACCGCGGCGATGCAGGCAAGAGGCTCCGTAATGCCAAGCGGAAGGGGCAAGAACACCAAACCAAAGTGGTTGCCATGACTGGCCTCTCCACCGCTGTGCCCTTGCATGTACACCGGTACCATGGCCCGGATTTCGGCGCCGCCAGGAAGTCCCCCGTGGTCCTCCAGGTAGCTTCGCAGTGCCCCCACCAAGGCGCCCACCAACACGTCGTTGACCTTCGCCCCAAGCCCCTTGGCAATCCACTTGACCCGTCCAAGGTTGACCGGACCCGACCAAGCCGCGCGCTTGCTGGTCCCAAGAGGTCCCCTGAGACACGTCTTGGGGTCGGACGGCAAAATCAGCAGCTTTCCTAGCGTAGCCGCCTGCTCCGCGGCATGACGAGCCATGTCCACGGGCGTCTTGATGAAGTGCGTCGCTGGAACCCCCACCGCTTGCAGCGATACTCCCGTGCCTTCGTCGGTCAGCTCCAGTAGGACCCGCACCAGTGCAACCCCATCGCCCATGCAATGGTGAATGCGTGTGACGATGGCGCATCCCTTGCCGTACCCCTCGACCAGGTGAAGCTGCCAGAGCGGCTTGGACCGATCGAGCGGCGTGCTCATCAGATCGCTCACCATCTCCTGAAGTGCAGCTTGATCCCCTGGGCTAGGAAGCGCGACGCGGTGGATATGCGCGCGCAGGTCGAAGTGCGGGTCATCCTCCCAGTGGGGGACCACGAGGGGAAGCCGCGACTCGACGACCCTCTGGCGAAAGCGCCGCTGTTTCAGGAGCCGCTCGCGTAGCAGCGCTTCGAGCTGCTCGAACGCAAAGGGCTCGTCGAATACCATCACCCCGGTGATCATCATCAAGTTTGTAGGCGTGTCCATCCGCAGCCACGCCGTGTCGACGGGGGAGACTGGCTCGCGGTGTACCGATTCGTGAGACATAGGACCTCCTTGAAAGGAACGCGACCGTACACCGTCTCGTCGCCGCTCGCAGCGGTATTTGTTTCTTGGTTCTGCTAAACCAACCCCATCTTGAAAACCGCAGGTCTGATCCACCGCTTCCCGCGCCCCAATTTCGCGCAGACCTCACCCCCACCCCCCTCTCCCTCGACATCCTCCTTGCCCGAACGGGCAAGGACGATCGTCTTCGAGAGAGGGGGCTCGGAACAGTGTTGCACAGGCTCTCCTCCCCCCTCGCTCGAAGACGATTTTCCTTGCCCGAACGGGCAAGGAGAATGTCGAGGGAGAGGGGGGCTGGGGGGGTGAGGTCTTCGGTTCGGACCTGCGGTTCTCAAGATGGGGTTGGTTTACCCGTGGATCACCACCAAGGTCCCCGACGGCACCCCGCCCCGTCCCGCGTTCAGTCCGTGCCAGCCCGGGGGAAGCGCTGGAAGGGTCTTGGAAAACACAAAACGTGCGTCGTGCGGCGACAAGTTGATGCAACCATGGCTTCGTGGCATCCCAAACCCCTCGTGCCAAAACGCCGCATGAAGGGCGATCCCCTGGTAAACATACTGGACCCATGGCACGTCGTCGTAACGATACGCCCGCTCCGGTTGCTCGCCTTCCTCCTCCGCTGGCTTCTCCGTGGCGCTCATCTTTGTCGACCAGTGCTTCTGGTAGACTCGAAAAATCCCCATGGGCGTGCTCCGCTTCTTGCCCCCAGCCCCTGTCGAAACCAACGTCGCAAACAGTGGCTCGGTCCCGCGGTAGACCACCAGGGTCTGACGTCCCAGATCCACGTCCACCCACACCTCGCCCGTTTTCACCTGCTCCGGAGGCTTCACAACGTCCAGTCGGGTTGCATCCCCGGCGCGCACTAGGTACTTCGCCCCATCCTGGGCCAATGGCTCCTTCAACACGTGGTACCGAGTCCCGCGGATTTCTACGGGGTCGGTCCCGATAAACCCGCGCCACTGAAAGGGGAGCTTGATCTCGGTCTTTGCAACCGTGTCCCCCTCCTGCTTGTACGCTACCACCGGAGTCACCTTGGGATGCGGCATCTGCCGTACCCAGACCATGGGAAGACGTGTTTCACCACCGAGCTCCACACCGTGGAAACCGGTCAGACGCGCCGCTTTGAAGCGGTCCGCTGGGACCACAAGAAACTCACTGGTCAGGTAGAAGGGACGTCCCTCGACATCGAACGCAGCGGAAAATGCAAGACGTGTCTGGCCCGTTGTGTAGCCCGCCTTGATCTGCTTGAAGCCCTTCAACCAGGGGAGGATCGCAGGCGCTTGCGCATGATCGTCCAGGAACGTCGGCATCGCCTCGATGGCAAGCGCGGTTTCTGGTGGACGTTTCTCTGGAGGAGCGTTGTCGCGCCAACGTTGGGCTGTCTTGCGCCATCCTTCGACATCGCCTTCCAGCTCCTTCTGTTCGGCCTTGGTCGGGACACGGGCATAGTTGTGGTTGCCATAGGCCATGCCATATCCGTAGGGGAGGGGAGCATCCTTGGGACCGTACTGCGCAGCGGCCACGGCCGTACGGTCGTCGAGGTCTTTGGTGACGCCGTCTTTGCCGTCGCACATGTAGCCAAAGGGTTCGATGCGGTACCACTTGCCGCCGGTCTTCTGCACGTCGGGTCCTTCCGTCGGGGTCTCGGCCCGACGCACGCGGCTTCCCGCGCGAAGGTAGCCGATGGGGAAGGAGTCGTAGCGGGGCTTCTCCCAGACGTGACTCATGAACTGCCGGGTCGTGAGCTCGGGAACGACCGCTAACGCTGCGTCGGAGACGTCCGCCCCAGCGTCGAGGACCTCGGCGACGGCGGAAGGGGAGGACGGGGCCGGAGTGCTGACCGAAGGCACGGGCGGGGCGACGATGGCACTGGGGGACGGAGTACCAGGCGCAGTGGCGCGAGGTTCCCCACACGACACCACGAACAGGGCGATCAAGACGTGGAGTGAGCGGGCCATGGCGGCACGCTTTAGAACCGAAGGGGCCCGTGCGCAACAATCGAGGTCTCCAGGAAATCACCGTTTCGCCGCGCGTTGAGGCACACTTGGCGTCATGGAGGTGAAGCGATGAGATGCGACCGATGGGTGTTTTTTTGGGCGTTGCTCTTGGCCACGGGATGCGCCGGGGCAAAAGACGCGCGCTCCCCGAGTACGTCGATGCCGATGGAGCCGGGAGCTTCCTATTCAAGGAGCATGGCCGCTGAGAGTAACGGAGGTACGCGAGGCAGCCGCGAAGGACCCATGGCAGCCGCACCGCCGCCGCCACCATCCCAGGCCCGCGGACCGGCGGATGCCTCGACTGCGCCTCGTCCCGACTCCGCCCACACGGGGGCACTGCTCGTTTACACGGCGCAAATGAGTCTTGCGGTGTTCCAGGTGGCCAAAGGGATCGCGCAGGTCGAGGCGCTCGCACGCGAGCTTGGCGGCTATCTGGCGTTGCGGGACAACACGCGCATCGTGATCCGGGTCCCGCGCGGGCGTTTCAACGACGCTCTCGGGCGTATCGAGACGCTTGGGGACGTGACCAACCGCAACGTGAATGCCGAGGACGTGACCGATGAGTACGTCGACCTGGAGATTCGGATCCGCAATGCGCGAGCGGTGAGGGATCGGCTGCAAGCGCTTCTTGCGAACGCGTCAGTGAAAGACGCGCTTGAAATCGAAAAGGAGCTTGCGAGGGTGACGACCGAGCTTGAGCGCATGGAGGGGAGACTCAAGCTGCTTCGCGACAAGGTAGCTTTTTCGACCATAACTGTGACGTTCCAGCCGGTGGACACGGCTCCCGTGCGAGCCAATTCGATGCTTCTTCCATTCCCCTGGCTCCAGCAGCTCGGGCTGTCGACGCTTCTTTCGGTGCACCAATGAGGAGCTTTGCCATGAAACTGTCCTGGTTGCTGTTACTGTTTGGCCTTGCGGGGCTTGCGGGATGTGGTCGACCGTTTGACATCAAGACTCCACCTGGGTTTGTGGAGCTAGAGAACCAGGAGCCGGACTTTGCGTACCGGGCCTTGTCGCCCGAGGGGGTTGTGGTGGGAGTACGGGTGATGTCTTTGGACAACCAAGGGGATCTGGACTTTTGGGCGCGAGCGGTGACACTTCGGATGCGTCAGCTCAATGGGTACGCGCTGCTCGAGTCGGTGCCGGTGGCTTCGCGGGACGGGACCAAAGGGACGGAGCTTCGGTTTGGGCACGACGAGGGGGGCAAGCCGTACCTTTACCGGATACGTTTGTTTCTGGCGCAGGGACGGCTTTTCGTGGTCGAAACGGGGGGAAGCCAGCTGGACATGGCGAGCTATCAGAAGAGTCTCGACTGGGGCCTTGCGACGGTGAGGGTCAAGTGCGACACGTTCGTGTCGCCGGTACTGGCGTCGAAAACCTGCAACAGATGGTGAAGTCTATTGCGCCGAGTTGATACCGTGTCGGACCGAGTTGATACCGTGTCGGTCCGAGTTGATACCGTATCGGTTCGATTTGATACCGTATCGGTCCGAGTTGATACCGTATCGGTCCGATTTGGTACCGTATCGGTCCGATTTGGTACCGTATCGGTCCGATTTGGTACGGACTCGGACCGAGTTGGTACCGTATCGGTCCGATTTGGTACGGACTCGGACCGAGTTTGCTCGCCCTCCATGTTCACTCTTCCCTGTCGCAGCAAAGCGCTACCGAGTTGGCGCCGTATTCCCGGGTGTCGGGGGCTTTCACTTGACACGAGTTCCCAAGACAAACACCTCGGCCGCCTTGTACGAGCTTCGCACCAATGGCCCTGCCGCCACGAACGCAAACCCCATGGCTTTGCCCTCGGCCGCCAACCCCTCGAACACCGACGGCTCCACATATCGAACCACTTCGGCGTGCTTAGCGGATGGCCGCAAGTACTGCCCCAGCGTCAGGAGATCGACCCCCACCCCGCGCAGGTCCTTCATGGTCTGCAGTACTTCGTCGTCGGTTTCGCCCAGGCCCAGCATGACTGAGCTCTTGGTGACAAGCGACGGGGCCCGGGACTTCACACGTTGCAACACCCCAAGGGAGCGCTCGTAGCTGCATCGCACGTCGCGCACGCTCCGCTGAAGCCGCTCGACCACTTCGACATTGTGCGCCCAGACATCTGGGGACACGTCCACAGTCGTGTCGACGTTGTCCATGTGACCTGCAAAGTCGCCGAGCAGCGTCTCTACGAGCAGTGTGGGACACAGCTCGCGCAGACGAGTCACGGTGCGGGCAACGTGGGACGCTCCCCCATCGAGCAGATCGTCCCGATCGACCATGGTGAGCACCACGTAGCGCAGGCCTAGACGTGTGAGGGCGCGAGCGACGTGCTCAGGTTCGCGACCATCGAGCGCTCCTCGTGGATTGCCCGTGGTCACTGCGCAAAAGCGACATCCGCGGGTGCAGGTGTCGCCGAGGAGCATCACGGTGGCGGTCCCAGCGTTCCAGCATTCGCCTACGTTGGGGCAATGCGCCTCTTCGCACACCGTGTGCAAATCGAGCGAGCGGAGTGTTGTCTTGAGTGCAGTGTAGGTGTCTCCGCCCGGCACACGGACTTTTAGCCACGGAGGTTTGGGAGACACCACGGTCGTTCCAGTCGCGCTCAGCGGAAGATAAAGCTTCCGTGCCAGTCGCCGTAGTCCGCGCTGGTAATGCCGTGACGCATGGTTCCAACGTAGTGCCGCTGGCCCGGAGCCATTTCCACCATCACCTGACCTCCATCGCGAAGCCGCAAACGGCCAGCATGCTGCGCGGCGGTGCATACACCGGAATCATCCGTATAGAGGTCCGTGCCCCACACGGACCCAGGTGGAGTGTGAGCAGGACAGATGACCAACAGGCGCATGCCGTGTTGTCCCCGCCACTGCGTGACGTAGACATCTTCGTTCGTAGTGGCGGTCACCGTCGGCTGCCCTGTGCTCACGATGACCTGAGCTGGGGGACGGTGCGACGCATGCGGCGGGTGGGGTGGGGGCTGGTCAGATGCCTTCATTTGAACGCTTGCTTGGCATCCCAGGGAAAGGCAAACGTACGCAAAAGTAGGAAGCAAAATGGATCGCATGCGGCGAGCATACACCGCTCTTGCCAGATGTCGCACAACGCGTTCATTCTGTCCCCCTCGCATGCGCCGACTAGAAAACTCCAGCGAACAGAAGTTTTGGGAAGCCTGGGTCAAAGATGATGTCTTCTTTTGCTGGCGTTTCGGCAAGTTGGGCGCATCCGGCCACACCAAGCTCAAAAAGTTTGGCTCCAAAAATCTTGCCGACGCCGAGCTCGAAGCCCGACTCGGCGAGAAGCTCCACGAGGGCTATGTCGAACTCGGTACGCCACCACTAGGCGTTGCCACAGCCCGCGATAGCTCGGAAACTGCGTCCGACCCAGCCCCGCCTCGACGCGGAAAACGCAAGGCCGCTGCTCCCGAGCCTCCGCCTGCACCGCCGCCTCCACTGCCCCTTCGCGTGGCGTCTCGCAACCCTTCGCCAGCCGAGCTCACCGCAGCACTTACCGCACTCGATAAGCTCCTCGCCGGCCTCGACGACCGAAGCTGGCGTGTGGGCCTTCTCGCACGTCACGCCCACCGCGCCATCGAACGCATCGCTGGATCGGACCCTGCCAAACATGGCCTTCTCGGGGTGTCCTTCGATACGCTCATGGCGCAGGTCCTCGGCCCCGATCACCCGCTTCCTCTGCGCCATGCCTTGGCTCTCCTTAGTGAGCTCGACGCCGCCGTGTTCGTCCGCGCCCTGCGCACCTGGCGCGGCAAGTTGCTCGCGCTCGCGTCGTCGGCCGCTCCCGCCATCGGCGTGCTGGCGACTGTCCTCGACGCGGTCTCCGATGGAGAGCTCGCCCTTCAGACAGGTCTCGCACTGCTCGATCGCAACCTCTCGGTCGACATGTGGCACCGTCGCTTCGCGCTGATCCGTCCCGCTCTCGAAGGCGCCCTTTCCAACAAAGGCTCCTCTCTCGCTCTCCTCCTCGCTTCTCTGAACCCAAAGGACGATGCGGTCCTCGCTGCCCGTCTCGCTGAGGCTTCCCGATGACCAAGCCGCCCATCACGCTCGCCGATCTCCAAACCCTCCAACGCGTCGAAGCGCCCGACCTTGTCCAAGCCATCGTTGCCTTCCTCGACCAAGACGAGCCGACCCCCGACGAGCCGCTCGCAGAAGACGCGATCACCCTCGACGTGTTGCGCACGTCCCTCAAGACCGCCACCCGCGCACGTCAAAAGAAGCAACGGAGCGCCCTCGCCGACGAGGCATGGAAACGCTACCTCGCGCAGCCCGAAGCGCGCATCTCGCCGCGCATGCACCTCGCCGAGCTCATCGAGCAGCTCTACGCAAAACGCACCGGACCCGCACGCCAGGCGCTGCTGCTTCTGGCCCGCGAGGCTCCGCTCGTTTGGGGCATCTGGGCGGGACTCAAACGCGTGTTCAAACGCGCCGAGGCCGACCTCGACGCCGAGCTGTTCGGCGTGCTCTCCGCTCGGTTCGACGTGGCTTCGGCAACCTCCGACCACGACGTCTCCCATGGAACCCTCATCTACCTGCGTCGACGTGCCTGGCGGATGCTGCGCCAACTCGGCAAGGCTGTCCCGGAACTCTATCCGCAGTTCGTCGTCGAGGTGCTGCGCGCCTATCCTCGCTCCGTGAAGACCAGCGCCACCTGGGTCGGCGCCCATGTGAACAGGCCAGGAAGCAAGAAGTGGGGAGGCACTACTTTCGAGCGCGGCAAGAAGTTCCGTGTGGCCTACATCGACGCGTGGAAGCGAAGTCCCGACCCGCTGATGCTCCTTCTCGAAACCTGCCAGTGCGACGACGCCGCGAGCTTCGCCATCACGGGCCTTCGCGAGCTCTTTCCGGATGTCCTGCGCAACGTGACGCCCGCGTGGCTCGCGCGTCTCACGTCCCGTCCGATCGGCTCGGCCCATGACTTCGTGGTCGAGACCCTCGAAGGCTCCCCGGAATTCCACCAGGGGAAACTCAAGGCGCTGGGGCTGCACGACGCGGTCTTGGCGCTGCTCGAGTCTCCGAGCCCGAAGGCCCGCAAGTACGCCATCGAGTACGCCCGCGGCCATGCGACGGACCTGTCGACTCCAACGCTCGTCGCGCTTCTCGACAAGGTCTCCTACGACGACGTCGTCAAGTTCGTCGTGGCGCTGCTCACGTCCCGCGACCCTCGCACCATGGGACCCCGGCTCGTCGTACGTCTCCTCAAACACGGCGCCGCAACCAAGTGGGCAAAGGCGACTCTCGACAGCCACTTCGACCGCAAGGACCTCGACGAAGACTTCCTGGTCGACACGCTCCTCGCCGACGACGACGCCCAGAGCGACTGGGTCCAAGAGCACCTGAAGAAGAAGTACAAACCGCGCGAGCTTTCCATGCGCTTCTGGATCCGGGTGCTCGACGACAGCCGGTTCCCGGACGCCAACAGCGATGTCGACGAGTTCGTGCTGGAGCAGCTAGGCAAGTTCGCCGTGTCGAGCATCCCCGCCGATTGGCTCCTTGGGGCGCTGGCGCGAGACGACATTCAAGGGACCGTATCGGAGTGGCTCGAGAAGGCGGATGCACTCCCAGCGGGGCTCGATCTGGAACGCATCAAGGGGCTTGTGTTCGACGCCTCCAAGCGCAAGGTGGCCTTCACGCTGCTTGGCAATCCGAAGCTTGTTTCGCCGCGCGACGTGGGGCTTGGATGGCTCTTGGCGTTGGCGCGTCGTGCGGACCCCGCGCTTCACGACTGGGCGCATCGGTACCTGCTCCAGCATATGCGTCCCGAGCACTTTGCCGATGGGGATGGCGCCGGGGTGGCACGTCTTTTTGGATTGGCGACAGGGGCGAAGGAGCCCGAGGCGGTGAGGGTGTTTGCGCAGACGTATTTGCGTTGCCACCATCCGAAGATCGGCAAGGACCAAGCGGAATCCAAGTCTTTCAACATCAAGTCCCTGGTGCCATTGGAGGCGTACACGGAGGAGCGCGTGTGGCCTGGGCTGTGGGACTCACGTCCCGACGTGCGTCGGTTTGCAGCGGACATCACGCGGGTGGAGCTTCGACGTTGGGGGGCGCACACGAAGGTGTACGAGCTTGGGGAGAGCCACGCGAAGGAGGTACGGAACCTGGCGTACGAGGCGCTGATGGATGCGGGCGAGTCGCATGCGGACCCAGCGTTTGCGCTCAAGCCCGAGGAGCTCGATGGTGCGGCGATTTTCTCGATGACCGAGAGTCGACGTCGGTCGACCCGGGACATAGCGATGGACCTGATTCGCAAGCACTACGCGCGCATCGGGGGGGCGGAGCGTCTCGGATGGTTGATGCAAAGCGCCGATCGGGAGGTACGTCTTTTTGCGGTACGACTGCTTTGGGAGAGACACCGACCGAGGTCGATTCCACTTCAGTGGAAGCCGCCGTCGGGGACCCTCGAGCGCGGCGAGGTGTTCGACGACGCGACAGTGCTGCGAGGATTGCTTCGGAGGCTGCTATTCATGTTGCCACCTGGGCGGTCGATGGAGGCGCTGGATAGGAAGCGGACCAAGAGGGTGTCTGCAAGCGTAGCGAAGCGCAACGTGATCGATCTGGTACGCGACCTAGGGGTTCGGGATTCCGCGTTTGCGACACTGGTAGCGCCGGTGCTTGGGGAGTTCACGGGGTCGGTGGCGAAGGGGGAGTGGCAGGCGTGTTTGTCGGCACTGATGACATTGCGTGAGGCGCACGGTCTTGCTGTGGAGGGGATGGTTCCGTAGGAGATGCGGAGATCCTTATTGACGAGACGTGCGCTGCTGGCAGCAGGTGCGGCGCTTGCGTTGGTTTCTGTTCCAGTTGTGAGCGGCTGCACGACGCACCAGTGTGATGCGGAGGTGTTGGTATTTTCCGGTGGAAGACAGCTTGACGCTACGACCTGGGAGACCAATGCGCTCGATGAGCCTTGGCTCGACTATCAGGGGGCGCGGGTATGGATCCTCATTCTTCCAGAGGCCTTTCGAAGTCGTCCGCTGGCCTCTGTAGTGGCCTTTGTAGCGATGGTGCGCGAGCCGAACCGAGTCGATGCCATTGAACCGTGGGCATTGGCGAGCGGCAACCTTGCGCAGTTTTCCGACCTCCATGACAATCACATTGTCCTTACCAACGGCACCTGCGGCGAGTACTTCGTGCGGGTGGTGGTGCGGGTG
>CAITRH010000615.1 GCA_903894755.1 uncultured delta proteobacterium | reverse complement strand
CCTGGTAGTCTCAATTCCTGTTCTGGTGAATGAGCCAGCTGGGTTCCGGAACTTCCCCAACCATGCTCTACCTTCCTAAGGGGTCTCAATTCCTGTTCTGGTGAATGAGCCAGCTGGGGTCGGGTTTCAAATTACAAGGTAGTTATCTCAACATTTCGTCTCAATTCCTGTTCTGGTGAATGAGCCAGCTGGGTCTCCGCTCGTAACCTATGGAATTCCCTCCAGATCCAGGCGGTGTTGCGAGCGGCCGCCCGTTAGACCCGCCCGCGGCATGATCGCGGGTCGAAGCGCGAACCGCCCAACGCTCGGATCACCCTTCATTTCACGTTGCTCCGTCGAGTGCGAGCGGATCCGGGACCGCCGACGCAATCGACCCGCTCGCTCTACCTCCATTCCCCTTCTGGTGATGGAGCCAGCTGGCCCCCGCTCTCGCAAATACCCTAGGTTGTCAATGACCAGACCGGACCACGTCGACCGTGCCCCGTTGCAGCTCCTGACCCCCTCGTTCTTCATGACGCGTTCCGGATGGTCTACGGCTTCATCGCGGGGGTCAAGCGCTTACAACACGATCGAGCCGCGGACCTGCGGACAATAGACAAGTCCCAGCGTCGTGAGCTCCGGCAACTCCGTCCGCTGAGCGCTGCCGAGGTCGAGGAAAATCACCTGGTCCTCCTTCTGGTTGATGACCCTCTTGAGCCGTTCCTCCAAAAGTACCCGCTCCTTCTCGGTCATCAGCGCCTCGTACACCGAGTACTGCACCCGCTCGGCGCTGGCCTTTACGACCGCATGCACCTTGCGCAGCCGGTCCTCGTCCGCAATGTCGTACGAGATGAAATACCGCGAGATCATCGCCACCTCCTAACGCGTAGTGAGCGCGATGTAGCGCTCGGCCTCCCCCTCGAGAACCCTCGCGAGGACTCGAGCTTGAAGCTCGATCGCGCGACGGTAGGAAACTTTGTAGCCGAAAACTGGATGCGTGATCTCCTCCTCTCTGCGCTGGTCGAGCGCCTGAAGAAACGATCGACGCGCATGGGGCTTGAGTGTCACCGCTTGGAGCTCCCGATGAAAGTCCTCGGCCGTCACGCGCTTCTCGGCCACGACACGAAGCACCGTCGAGTCGACAATCAACACGCGCAGCTCCTCCATCAGATCGAGCCCGAGGGATGGACGCCCCCAGCCCATGCCGTGCAAAAAACCTCGCATCGGATCAAAGCCCACCCGACGCAGCACCTCGGCGCACTCGCGCGCCAGGATCGCGTAGCCAAACGACAACAGCGCGTTCACCGGATCACGCGGTGGTCGCCGGTTGCGGCCATCCATCGTGAACGCTTCCCCCCCACGCTCGCGTAACAGCCGAGCGTACCCCTCGAAGTAGAGCCGAGCGGCGCGTCCCTCGATCCCGCGCAGCACGTCGCCATCCCCCGCCTTGTCAATGCCGCGCGTCAGCGACTCCCACTCGTCAGCCGCCGCGTCGCCGAGTACGCCGTGGCGCCGAAGCAACACCCGTTGGTTCTTGATCTTCCCCCTCACAAACTCGCGGGCGAGCAAGAGCGCCCTCGACGGGTCCGCCGCCCATGTGTGCTGCGCCACGCGTAGCGCGACGTTGTTCGCGAGACCGCTGCCGACGCTGCCGAGGAGCCTCCCGTTGGCCTGGTGGAACGACACCGAGATGCCGCGTTCGAGGCAGGCCATGATCGCTGGCGTCGACACGTTTGCGCTGCCCACGATCACTAGCGCGTCGATCGAGTCCATCGCCACACGCGTGGGCTTCTCCCGTGGACCACCATGCACGTCCGGCGGTGGCGCGAGCAGGAGCGCCTCCCCCTCCTTGCGTACGCTCGCTCCCGCCGTCGAGACCGTCACCGTGCGAGTCTCCATCGCTGACGCAACAAGCCGGCGTCCTCCGGCGAGTCGCCCCGCCGCCAGCTCCGAGTCGAAGGACTCGTCCATCCCATCGTCAGCCGCCACCCCTTCTCGCAGAAGCCTCGACTCGTCCGGCAGACACACCTCCACAAGCGAGCAACCGCGGCACTTCGGACTGTCGCTGAGCGGCGGCGGACGCTCCTTTGCGTGCTGCGCCTCTCGGGCCTCGGCGATCACCCGAAGCGCCTCCGCACGGAGCTCCGCGGTCAACGTCACGACCACTCGGGTGCGCGACGCGCGATAGTAGATTTCTGCTCGGGGCACCGCGTAGCCAGCCCGCTCGAGCGCCATCGCCTGGATCGTCACGTGGAGCGCGTCCGCGTCCCAGGCCCCGGCGGCCAACCGTGTGTATTCGGAGTCGCCGTCAGGCGCACTCCCGCTCTTTAGCTCCGCGGGGATCGCCGTCCCCTCTGCATCGAGCAACACGGAATCGAGCTTCGCGATCACCCCGAGGTCGCTCGCCCCAAGGTCCACCGCGCGGGTCTCCAACCACGCGGCGGGAAGCTCCGCCCGAGCGTCCGACCCCTCCTCCGACGCAGTGATCTTCGCGACCGACCGCCGCACCTTCGCGGTCCCAGGCGTATCGGTGTGCGCGTGATCGTAGCGCCCACGCCAAACATGCTCGTTGGCGACCATCACTCCCTCGACGTGCATGTAGTGGAACAGCCTCGGGCAGTACGCCCACTCCACGATCATGCGCAGCGGCAGCGCGCAGTCAGCGCTGTCATCGACCACCTCCTCGTGCGGATCGAGCATCGGTTCCCCTGACTTCTGGACCGAATCTACGCCTCTCAGGCGCTGACAACTCCATCTTGACAGCCGCAGGATTGAAACCGGTCCAACCGAATCCCCCGTGCCACGCAACGGCCTGTGATAGCCACATACAGAACATGCTGCGCGCCATGATCCAGCTTGCACCAAGGGACACCGCCACCGACGACGTGGCCCCGTCCCTGCGGGAGCTCCGCGCGCTCGCAGAGTTCCCCGTCGTGGGCGAGCGCGCCTATGTGATCGACCAAGGCCCCTCGGACGCACTCGTCGCAAAGGCCATCGAGGTCGGCGACGACTCCCGCCTTCGCTTCCCCTTCCGCCGTCCGTCGGGCCCGCGCTCACCCCAGCTCGGACCCGTGCTGAAACGAAACCTCGACCCCAAGAAGGGCGTCGAACCCAACGCCACCACCGTCGCTGCAACGCTCTCGCACTTCGACGCCATCGCTGCCTCGAAGGACCTCGCCGCAAAGGTTTTTCGTCGCGCCCTCGACGCGGCCGGTCCCGGCACCATCGCGCAAAAGACCGCGCGTGTGATCGAAGCCCTCACCTCGATCCCCGAGAAAAAGACCGTCTTCGTCTGCCTCGGCGAGCCTCCGGGGGACGACCCCGACTACGCCACTCACCTGCTCTCCATGATTCGCAAGCTCTACGGCATCGATGACGACGCGCCCGAGGGCGTCTGTCCTGTCTGTGGTCACTCCGCGCGTCTCGGGGCAAGCGCCCTCAAAGGCGCCAAGGTCAACTTCCTCAACAAAGACAACCACGGAGTCTTTCCAGACTTCGACGTTGCCCGCGCCGCCGACCGCTTCGCCATGTGCGGCACCTGCGCTGGCGCGGTGGCCAGCACGTACATCAACCTCAAGTCCGAGCTCCGCGTCATCATCGCAGGCGCCCCTGCGCTGGTCCTCCCCTATATCGTGGCGCCCGGCGCAAGAGGCGACTCGTCGCACACGGCCTGGGATATCCTCGACAAGGCTCGCAACGGCAAAGCCACCGACGCCGCCGAAGATGACCTGCTCTATTACCTCGCAGAAGAGTCCTCGCTCGCCAGCTTTCACGTCCTCTGGGCCACGGCCGGCGACTCGCTCGACGACGTGACCGGGTTCATCACCGATGTCCCTTGCACCCGTCTCGGCGTCCTCTCCAAGGTCAACAAACTCGCGAACGCATGGTCAGGTGGGGTCCTCCCTGTCCGTCGCGTCCGTCCTCTGGACCTCGCCCTCTCGCTCGTAGGCAAGCTGCTCGATCACCCAGGAGGCAAACGCGCCGAGCGACGCAACGGGCTCCACCTGGCCGCCCTGCGAAAGCAGATCGCCCGCGCGGTCTATCTTGGCTCGCCCATCGCTCCGGGACCGCTGGTCAGCGAGCTGCGCGACATCATCGCCGACCACCTCGTCGACCCCACCGTCGACGATCGCTTCGTCGTATACAATCTCACGCAGGAACCCGCCCCTCCCAAGACGGCGAAGAAGGCGGCGACCGAGCTCCGTCTCAACGCAGCCTCGTGGATCCGCCACGTCGCGCTGCTCGTCCACTACCTCAGGCACCTGGAGGTGCTGCCCCCCATGACCCTCGACGAACGATACGCACCGCGTTCTGAGCGGCTGCAAACGCTCCTCTCCCCGCCCAGCGGCATCGACACCGACGCAAAGATGTTCGCGTTCTTCGTCGGAGTCCTCTTTGGTCGCCTCTTGTCCTTTCAGGGGGCCAAGGGGGTGAACGTCCGTTCGAACGCCGTCACCTGGCTGCGGCGCGCCACGCTCACCGGGAGCGACCTGCCCGCCCTCTACGTCCGCATCCGCGAGAAGTTCACCGAGTACGACGCCGAGCGCTCTCCCGTCCTGCGCGAGGTCGTCTTCGACACGAGCGAGCTCGGACGCCGTCTCGGGACCAACATCCCACTCAACGCTGACACCACCATGTACTTCCTCTTTCTCGGGCAGGCCCTCTCGACCGAGGTCTTCGCGAAGGACGACCATGCGCTGCCCAAGGAGTCCGAATGAGCACCGAGCCTAGCCCGCTGACATCTCGTCGCGAGATCCTCTTCCTCTATGACATCCGCATGGGCAACCCCAACGGCGATCCCGACGAGAACCGCCCGCGGCAGCTCCCCGACGGCACGTTCTACGTCACCGACGTCCGTCTCAAACGTTTTGCCCGCGACTACCTCAAACTCAAAGGCGACGACATCCTGGTCGATCAGCTCGACGGCCAGTCGGTCGACCTCGCCAAGCGCGTGCTCGGCTGGATGGCGGCGCACAAGAAACCCCAGCTCACCGGGAAGGACCTGGTGAGAGCTATCCTCGACGGCTTCATCGACGCTCGACTTTTCGGCTCGTCTCTGGCCATGAAGCCCCCCTCGAGCGCAAAGACCTGGGACCCATCCCCGAAGCCCAAGACCCTCACCGGCCCGGTGCAATTCAACCACGGCGAGGTGCTCCATCCTGCCGAGGAGCTCCTGATTCGTGGCACGTCGACCTTCACCTCGGGCGAGCGGAAAGACGGCGCCGACCGCGACCAGGGCACCTTCACCGACTACGCGTGCCTGCGCTACGGCCTCATCGGGTTCTCGGGCGTTGCCAACGAGCACTCCGCGGTCCTTTCGGGCATGACCGAGGCCGACTACGACAAGCTGCTCACGTCGCTCTGGAACGGCGTGCGCGCCGCCGCCAACACCCGCACCAAGACCCAGCAGGCCCCAAGGCTCCTGGTCGATGTGCGCTACAAGTCCGGTGTGGAGTTCCAACTTGGCAACCTCATCACCTACGTCAAGCCAGTCGCACGCGGCCTGAAGACCGAGCCGCGGCACTGGGCAAGCTGCGACGACTACAGCCTCGACGTGACCCGTCTCGTGGCAAAGCTTGGCGACTCCCATGCGGCGAAACGCATCGACGTGGTGAATTACTCCCTCGAGTCGGACCTCCACCTCACCGGAGAGCTCCCATCGTGGTGGACCAAGCACTCGCTCGACCACTGAGCGCCGTTCGCCTTCGCTGGCGCGCCCGCCTTGGCTTCTTTCTGCGCGCTGAGGCCCCCGTCGTGGGCCTCGGCTATCCGGTCCCGCCGCGCACTGCGGTGCTCGGACTCATCGCCAATATCCTCGGCCTGCCCAAGGACGCTCTTGCCAACGAGCTTGCCGACGCCTGCGTCGCCCTCTCGGGCCCCTGCCCGCCGACCCACTGGCACGCGTGCAACCAGCGCAAGATCAAGGCGATGCGCTTTCTGCCCGCCACCTTCACTGCGCGCAAGCCCGTCGAGCTCACGCTGCCGGAAGAGGACAACACGCAGTTGCGCCAGGAGTGGCTCTGCAACCCCGATTTCGAAGTGACCGCTGTCCTGCCCGCTGCCCTGCACGACGCGTTCGTCGCTCGGGTGCGTGAAGGCCGCACGCACTTCACCCCGTGCATGGGACTGAGTGAAATGCTCGCTTCCATCGAGTACCTCTCCGACGAGACGCTCACGCCGTTGCCTGACGGCCTCCACCGTGTCCGCTCACTTGTACGTCACGAGGGGAGCACCCGTCTCGCCCTAGAGGCGGTGATGGACGAACAGCTCCGCGTCCTCTCGCTCTCCATGCCGCGCACGGTGACCGAAGCCCGCCAATTCACCCACGCGAACTACTTCGTCGCGCCCAACGGCGACCCCTTGCCAGTCCACACGTCCATGGCTTGGCAATCGTCTGCGGGGGCGTTGATGTTCCTTTGACCCAGCCCTGTCGGATCCAGAGCCACTTCGACCCGAGGCGCACACTCGAACAACACGTCGCGGAAATCCTCGCCGCCACCGACGCGCTACTCCAGCAGCACGGAAGCGCTCCGTGGCGTGCACTAGGAGGCGATCCCCTCACCGTCGACCTCGCCCGCCTCCACGATCTTGGCAAGGGGAGTCGCTCGTTCCAAGCCTACATCGCGGACCCCGTTGCATGGAAAGGTGACCCACTCCGCAAGGCCCACACGCTTCTGTCCTTGGTGCTGGCCACGACATGGTCGCAGAACGTCGGCCTCGACCCCGTAGGCATCATCGCCCGCGCCCTCGCCGTCAAAGGACACCACGGCCAGCAGCCCTGCGACAGCGCCTCGCTGTACGGCACGCTGTCTGAATCCGAGCCCCGCGACGCACTGTGTGCCGAGCTCCCGACGGTGGATCCCACCCGCTTGGCAGCCGAGACAGGCATTTCGCTCCTCACGATGGCAGCCCCTCTTGCCCCACTTGCCCCACTTGCCATGCTGCGAGGCGCAATGAGCACGCTCCGTCACGCCCTCGACGGTTGGCGAGCTCTGGCTCCCGACGAGATGGTCCGCGCGCGCTTCATCGCACGTGCCGCCTATTCCGTGCTGCTCGAGGCCGACAAGGCGTTCCTTGCAATCGACGCCTCGCAGATCCAGAGCTACCTGCATCGTCCCCGGCCCGCGATCTCCGTTGCAACCGTTGACCAGTGGTGCACCTCGCTCCCGCAGACACCGATGGACAAGCTGCGTGACCAGGCGCACAGCGAGGCCATCAAAGGTTTCGCACGCTGTGCAGACCAGCCGTTGCTCAGGCTCACGCTCCCAACAGGAGCGGGCAAGACCCTGATCGCTGCACGCTGGGCCATCGAGGAGCGCGAGAGGCGCGGGGACTGCACTCGACGCGATACGCCAACAGTGATCCTGGCTCTCCCGATGCTCTCCATTGTCGATCAGACCGAGCAGGTGTGGCGCCGCATGCTCGGCGCTTCCGTGGACGACGACGGCGACATGCTGCTCCCTTTCCATTCGCTATCAGACCGCGTCTATGACTCCGAGCTCTCGCAGGGGACCGCCGACTTCTTCATCGACACCTGGCGCAGCGAGGTGGTCGTAACGACCTTCGACCAACTCCTTCTTGCGCTCTACTCCGACCGCGCCAAGCACGCGATGCGGTTTCACCGTCTGCTCAACGCTTGCATTGTGATCGACGAGATACAGTGTGTCCCTCCGGCGCTATGGACAGCCTTCTCCATCGGTCTACGCGCGCTCACGGACCTAGGCCGCACGCGCGTGCTTGCCATGAGCGCGACCCCGTCCCCCTGCTTGGACGGCGCCACCGAGGTGCTCGACGATCCTGGCGCTCTGTACCAAGGCCTCTCGCGTTACGAGCTTGGTCTCGAGCATGAGACCTTGCTCGACTTCGAGAGCTTCATCTCGACTGTGATCGAGCGCTGCCAAGCGCACCGGGCCCGTGCAGAGGGAACGCTTGTCACGGTCAACGTGCGCGCGACCGCGCAGGAGACGTGGGAACGCCTCGACGCAGTGGGGCTCGATCCGGTGCTCTTGAGTGGAGACATGACTCCCGCCCACCGGCTGTTGGTGATCGACAGGCTCAAGGACAATCCTGCAAGGGTGGTGGTGAGCACGCAGTGCGTTGAAGCCGGGGTTGATCTCGACATGCACCATGTCATTCGCGATCTGGCGCCGCTCGACGCGCTCGTACAGATTGCCGGGCGTTGCAACCGCCACGCGCACCGCACCGAGCCAGGCACGGTGACGGTCATGCATCTGAGAGGTCCCGACAACCGAGACGACGCGGACATCATCTACGATCCCATCCTGCTCCAGTGTACCAAAGAGGTATTGCAAAACCGAAGCGTGGTTGCAGAGCGCGACGTGCTCGGCCTCTGTCGCGACTGGTTTGGGCGGGTCGAGGAGCGGAAGTACCGTGGGGGCGATCACTTCACGAAGTGGCGTCGCATTGAAAAGGAGCTCGATGTACGCTCGCTGCTACGCGGCGAAGAGCGCGATCAGCGGCAGGTCGTCGTGACCGAGCAGGACCCTTCCCTCAAGCCTGCGCTTCTTGCAGCGATCAGGATCTCCGACCGCTGGAAGCGGCGCTCGACACTGCGGGCGCTCTCTGCGGCTCTTGCTCGCTGCACGGTGTCGGTGGCTCCGAAGGTATTTGAAGCGCTGAACAAACAGCCCATCGGGCCTCTCGCGGTCTGGACTGAGCTGCTCCCGGGGCAGTACCATCCTGTGCGAGGCATCGATTCGAGGAGACGAGGATGACTTCCGAAGAGAGGGTTCCGACCCATGCAGCTTTCGGCCGTTTCCATCTGGATGGGGACCCTGTACAAGGCAATCCTCAGCAGCTTGCCGCGTTGTGGCGCGGCGCAGTGGCGTCACTCTTCCCTGCGGAGACTGCGTTTCACGGCCACGACGGGGCTAGCACTGTAGCGCGCTATCCTGAGGCGCACTACCGCTGGATCGACGGCAGTCCGGCGCTCTTTGCGACCGGAGCTGCTGCGCAGCATGCGATGGCGCACCCGTGGCCTGGGGTAGGGGTACGTCTCGGCACACAGGAGCGACGCGTTGTACAGGTTGACTGGAACGTTCTTGCGGTCAAGCACGCCTTCTCGCGTCGACTTGTGCGGTACGACTTTGGCGCGCCGTGGATCGCGCTCAATCAGGAGAACCACGTTCGCTACTGTGCGCTAGGCGCTGCTGCGCGACGGACCGAGCTCGATCGCATCCTTGTGGGAAACCTGCTCACGATGAGCCAGGGGTTTGGGTGGTTCTACACGAGCGAGGAGACCGTGGTTGCAGCGTTCGAGCCGAAGCGCGAGGTTTCTTGTGTAGTGAAGAAGAACTCCCTCATTGGCTTTGAAGGCAGCTTCGTGACGAACCTCGACCTACCAAACGACCTTGCGGTGGGACGCTCGGTGAGCCACGGGTTCGGCTGGTTTCGCGCGTTTCGCTGACGAGGGTTGCAGAGGGGCTAGCTGTTGCGGCGTCCGTACAGTGGGTCCGTCCCGGCGAAACACCAGGCGCGAATCATGGGGTGCCAGGATGTAGCGCTGCTGGCCCAATGGATTGCAGTGGCCGTAACGACCAAGACCGCGACCGATGTAGTTGCGGGCTCGAAGTCCTGACGGCGCTCAGACGCGCCTACCCATGCAACGGGCTTGGAGCTACCCTGCGCCCTACGCCCTACCCAGGGCTACCCGCCCTGGGCTGTTAATGTTTCGCCCCTTCGGGGCTGCCAATCAACGCATGTGGTCCTTTCCAGCAGTCTTAGCGGGCCATTGAAAAAAAAGTTTGACGACGTCCGAACGGTTTTGTTAGGCTTCGATACGATGCGAAGAACAAGGCAGCGCGTCACAGTCTCCATGGACCTGGCGGGTCTCGATTCGCCGGGACTCGTGTCGTTCGCGCGGGGCGTTGACAAGGGGTTCACGGACAACGTCAACCTCACGGCCACCGACATTGCGAAGATGCCGGTGTCGACCGTCGACCTGCTGGCCTCCGCCACCGCGCTGGAGACGCTGCACACCCAGCGTCTGTCGGCGCCCAGCCCGGCCAGCACGAAGCTGGAGAGCGACCGGGCCACCACGCTGATGGAGCAGCTCACGAACCTGGCCGCGTTCGCCGAATGGATAGCGAACACGAAAGCGGCGGGCAATGTGGCCGTCTCGGGGGCGATCCTCGTGAGCTTCGGTTTCCAGCTCAAGAAGGAGGCGGTCAGGCACTCCAAGGGCTTCGAGGGCAGCTCGCCAGAGAAGGGCACGGCGCGCCTTCACGTGCCCCGCGGAGCGGACAACGAGGTTCGCCTGGTGCAATACTCCAGCGACGGCGGCAAGACGTGGTCTCTCCCGATCGTCGTTCACGGGGTGTACATCTCCTTCACCGGCCTCCAGAGCGGGACCGCTTACCTGTTCCAGATAGCGACGAGCACGCCCCCGCAGAAGGGCAAGCAGATGGTCACCGCCGGCTCCGAGGCGCTCCAGTGGGGCGACGCGATCAGCTGCATGATCTTGTAGTGCCCGCGACATCAGTGCGATCTGAGTCCAGTCGGAGATAAACTGGGGTCAGGTCGGTAAGATCTGAGTCGCCTTCAGGATAACTTGGGGTCAGATCTCGAAATCTGAGGCGATTTCAGGTTAACTTGGAGCCAGATCTCGAAATCTGAGG
>CAITRH010000614.1 GCA_903894755.1 uncultured delta proteobacterium | reverse complement strand
TGCAGCCCCCCAAAGCCCCCCCCCCCCCCCCCCTAAAACACCGGGTCATCCAGCAACGTGCTCCTCGCCCTTACCTCGAAATGACTCGACTCGTACACCTCCCCCCAACGCCCTGGAGCGAGTGGACGGGCCAACCCGGACAAATCCACCATGTGAAGCGAAATGCCCGCAAGCTCCCATGCGTGAAGTACCCCGTGCAAGTCGTCTTCCTCTTGATCCGTCTCGTCCAGATCCTCCACTACATACAGCACCCGCCGAATCCCCCTCGCAAGCAACGTCGCTGCATCGGGAAGATCCCCTGGCACCATCACGTAGCGGTTGTCCGTCACGTCGTCGTCGGGGACATCGAACCGATACGCTAGCCTCCACGCATCCAGCAGAAACACTGGACTCGCCCCAGCCTCCGACGACTGCTGCGGCGTATACACCATCAACGCCGATAACGCCTCCTCGGCTGGCACAAGACCATCCTCCGCTGGCCAATTGTTGAAGGTGGTCACCAATGCAACCCGTCCCCCCCTGCTCAACACAGCGCCGAACGCCACCGACGCCGCTCCTCGAAGGTCCACTAGCCAAAGGACATCCTGCGGTACCCCTGCTGCCGCCACCGCCTGCGCCGAGGCCTCCGCTCGACGTACCACTTCGAGCTCCCGTACATCCACCACTGCCTGCGGTTCGGCCCGTAGCGCCGCAAAGAGCGTCAGCTTCTGGTAGCGCGCCCAAGGACTCTGTGCACCAAGCTGCCAACGTCCCACGACGTCCGCCTCGCTCGGTTGCATCGCAAGCCGCCCTCGCGGCGTCTCCTCGGACCAAAAGGCTACACTGGTCGACGGGGTCCATGGACGAAGCGCACACGCCGACGACAACAGCGCAAGAGGAGTCACCAGGAAAAAACGACGTTGCATCAGGCGGCCTCGAAAAACACAGGTACGCAGAGCGCGTCGTGCCCCACATGCGAAGTACGCGTCAGCCTCGCAAAATACCCCACGAACACACCATCCATCAGATACACCCCAAGGGTCACGTAACGCGGCCCCCACGGCGTCCGAACCCTTGGCTGTACAACATAACGCTGCGCTATCCAGGGGACACTCTCCGCCCTCTCCAGCACATCGTCCACTGCCTCCCCCCATGCCTTGGACAGCGCCCCCACAAACACCTCTTCCCCCACGCGCCCTAGTGTCCCCTTCAACACCCACCCTCTTGCATCCCCCACCAGCTCCGCACGGTCAACAGTCCGTACGTCCGCCGTAAAAGGAAGCGCCTGCATCACCGCCTCGCGATCGTCCTGCCCCAGGGACGACAACGTGCGCCATGTCCTCGCCATCGACAGCTTCGACTGCGCGTAAATCTGTGAAAACGAACTCAACGTCTTCACCGCTCCGGTCGCCACTACCTCCGCCAACCCCCGCACGTTGTGCTGTCCTGGCATCCACTCGGTCGGAAAAAACCGGTACAACGCACTCACCGGTGTCTTGCGAATGACTAGCTTCCCCTGATGCACCGTAGGCGCCGTCGGGGACGCCAACAGCGCCTTTACCCCTCGTGCTCGCAGTCCCTCGGCCACCAGCGCACACACCTGCAGGTCCTCTGCGTAGGCCGTCGCATAGAGCAGCCCTACTGCCCCTTGCTCCCCGTCTCGTTGCGCCAGCTTGGCTAGACGCGCTACCAGATGCTCGAATACCCTCGTCGGGTTCAACCCCCCACGGAAACCTGCCAAACGCGCAAGCGTGGGGAGCGCCAAGGCTTCGTTGTGCCCCCCTGGACAGTCCGCGTTGATCTCACACACCTGCCAACGCCTACGCATGTCAAGAAGCAGATCCACCCGCACCAGGGACGCTGTATCCCCCCCCTCGTGCGACGCTTGCGCAAGCAAATGTGCCTCGTCTGGCAACTGGTACAACCGCCGTTCCCCAGCATTGACCAGCGCTCGACGTGCCACCCGTCCCACCACACGCGCTACCCGCTCCGCTGTCCGTACCGCACTCTCATGCAGCGCTTGCGACAGAACCAGCGGAGCAAGCTCGATGCGACGTTCCCCTTCCACATGCGTGTCCCAGATGAAGTACCGCATGCCTAGCTCCCGCAGAACGCTTGGCTCGGTCATGGCGTCGCCTGCCAGTGGACGTACCTCGATCATCGCATCCCCCTGGCCAGGGAATCCCATAGGGTCGGATCCTCGGCGCCAAGTCCGTAAAAGCCAACACCAACGTCGGATGGAAGCGTTGCCGTGTCCCAGGCGCTTAGCCCCCACAGCGTCGATGTCGTGTCGTCGTACCAGGTGTTGTGCTCGACTGCCGTCAGATCGATCCAAGTGAAGTGAAGTGTGCCCGTGGGCCCACGACTCAACGTGGCCTTCGTGATCGTCGCAATGGCCTTGGCTTCGAGCACTCCAATAGAACGCTCCCCGTCGTTGGAGAAGTCCGTTCCAAACAGAGGATACGTCGCGTCAACCCGTACGCCTGCCCGCGATACCTTGGAACGTGCCAGTCGGACTGCATCCACCGCCCACCCCGTGTCGATGCCAGGTCCACCGGAGCCTCCACTCGAGAAGTCCAGGGTCATCACGCGGATTCGATCGACCACGGCCGACAGGGAAGCAATGTCGTAGGCCGACGCTCCTGACAGGTCGCTTGGGTCGGTAACGGAGGGGGGAGCAAAGAGACCTAAGGAGATCCCAGGTCTGGACGCTGCAAGCTCGTTGGCAAAGGCGGTGAGGGACACTGCGCTGGAATCCCGAACGCGCTGGAAGTCCAGGTCAAGCCCGTCGGACATCGCAGCAAGAGGCGCCAGGTTCTTGATGGCCGTCGCACGCCAGGTGACGTTGTCGAGGAGCTCTCCTACACGGTAGGCAGGAAACGCCCAGTCGAACTCGTCGCGCAGGGTCACTGCAAAACGGACCGAGTAACCGAGCTTGCGCAGAATGTCCACCTGGTCGCTGAGCGTGGCTCGCACCGTTGTTTCCTCGGGATATACGACCCCACTGGAACGGATTGCGGGGCAGACCAACACGACATCACGGATTACCCGACGCGCCGAGCCTCCAGTCAATGTCTGCGTTTGCCACGGATCGAGCAGGCACGCCTCCACCATCACGCTTCCATAACGCAAGGGGATTGGACGGGTGCCGTCGTCTCCAAACCGTCCTACCGAGTCCCCCTCGGAGCAAGCGCTGAGCAGCGACGCACAAAGACACGTGGAAACTATCGCGGTTCTCATGGCCCAAACTCCGTGCGAAGACCGAAAGAGATGCCATTGAGCAGTCCGAATTCGAGCACATGGGGCGCTCCGAAGAGGCAGACGCGGAGCGTGGGGTCGAGCCGACGGCATACCTCGAGATCGGCGCGCACTCCGAAGCCAAGAGCGGAAACACCTGGGTCTTCGAGCTCAAAGGAGTCCGGACCGTTTGCAATGGAGGCGCCCATCCAGATGTAGGTCATGAGGGTTCGTACGCTGGCTCCGATCATCCATCGACGGTACTTGACACGCACTCCTAGGCCAGGACCAAGCAGCGTGAAGGCGCCCGCGGTCCATGGACGGAGCGTGACCATGGTGCCATCGGCGCTGGTCCAGACGCGGGGACTTCGCCCAATGGCTCCGCCAAGGACAGCGCCTAGCATAGGCAAACGCCATCGATCGCGAAGGATCAGCGCGAAGTCGAGGGTGGCAGCGAAGAAGTGCTGCGGTCCGGTGGAGGCGACGTTGCTGCGAGGGACCGTGCGCACATCGGTTTCGCGCGGGTCCTGCAGGTCCATGGGGGGCATGGAGCGGAGGAAATAGTCGTGCAGGTCGAAGGAGAGCTCGAGCTCCGATGCGCGGGCGTGACGCGGCAAAGCGAGCACAAAAAGCCCGAGCAGCAGGGCGAGTCTTGAGCGCGTGGAGGCCATCACGAGGCGACTATGCGGGAGCTCGCAACGAAGCGCAAGGCGCGTGGGGCCCCGTGCCTACGGTGAGAGTCCAATCGTATTGCATGGCCCGAACAGAAGTTCTCGACACTCACGCCCCGCAAGATGGATCTGGTTTCGCAAAGCGCCTGTTGACAGCGAGTGCATTCCTCCAGTAACGGTTTGCGCCGAAGGAGAGACACATGCGATTGACTTCGATGATAGCTGCCGCCGGGCTCGTTCTCATTATTGGCGCCTGCGGGAAAAAGACCGAAGAGTGCAACGCCGTCAGCGGAGCGTTGAACGCCCAAGGCGAAAAAATTGCCAACGCCATGAAGGAGAAAGGCGATGCGGACGAGACCGGGAAGTGGATGAAAGACCTCGCCCAAGCGGCCGACGGAGCTGCGGCCGAAATGGCCAAGATCACCTTGACCACCCCCGAGCTCCAGAAGTTTTCGAGTGACTACCAGACCATGTGCAAGGAGATCGCTAGCGCGGCGAGGGAAGGGGTCGCAGGCTTCACGGCTGTCCACGCTATGACCGAAAAGCAGAAGAAGGGCGAAGAGGTCAAAGAGGCCGAATTGAAAGCCTTGGACGCTAAGTTCAAGAGCATGGAGTCGGGCATCGATAGCGCCGTCAACAAAGAATCCGCTATCGTCGACGGTATCAACAAGTTCTGCGGCGGAAAATAGGTTCAAGCCTTCAAACGTCGCTATGCCAAGGCACGGAGCGTCGGGGAGCGCGGGAGCGCGGCGGCCACCACAATGCCGTAAAATATCGTCACGGGGGGCCGACCCTAGCTCGGCTATGCTCCGCCCCCGATGACTCCGTTGCTCGAGGACCTGCTGGTGCCAAGAACCCCCTTGGTAACGTCGCTCCAAACCCTGACCCGGGAGTTCGAAACGTTGCGCGCACGTTTTGACACTCCCTTCGACCGCGCCGTTGCGGCCGGCGCCCGCTCGGACCGTCTCGCCTACGCGTTTGCTGCAGGATATCAGGCCGCCCTCGATAGGCTCCTTGGACCTACCGACGTTGGCTTTCGCTCTCTGTGTGTCACAGAGGTGGGAGGGGGACATCCTCGCGCCATCGAAAGCCGTCTTGTCCAGGACCACGCAGGCGGCTGGCGGCTGACCGGAACGAAGCGATGGGCCAGTTTTGGCTCCGTCGCCGAGGAACTGTTCGTCGTGGCGTCGGAGGGGCTCGAGGACTCGGGAAAAAAGCGCTTGCGCGTGGTCCGGGTTCGCAAAGGTTCGCAGGGGCTTACGGTGACTCCGATGGCGCAGACGCCTTTCATCCCGGAGATCCCGCACGCCGAGCTGACCTTGGACAACGTGCCAGGGACTCCGCTCGAGGGGGATGGCTACCTGGGATACGTGAAGCCGTTTCGTACCCTCGAGGACATCCATGTGCTCGGGGCAACGCTGGGGTACGGTTTTGGGGCGTCTCGACGAGCGGCATGTGCTCGGAGTTTCCTCGAAGACGGGCTGGGGCTTCTGTTCGGTTTTCGAGCGCTTGCAGAGCAACCTCCGCTTGCACCGGAGGGACATCTGGCGCTCGCTGGGCTCTTTCGGCGAGCGCAAACCTGGCTTGGTGACGCTCAGTGGAGCTCCCAAGAGGAGTCTGCGCGTTGGGAGCGTGACCGGACGCTGTTAGCGGTGGCCAATCGGGCAAGGGGGGAACGTCTCGAAACGGCATGGCGACAGTTGGGGGCAAAGGACTCCCTGGTTCGATGACCAAGGTGGGATGGCGACTGCTGGTTGGTGCACTCGGTGCAGCGGCGGCATTGAGCGCCTCGTGCGCGTCGAGGAGCTTACGTCCAGCGGGTTGCTCCGACGGCGTGCTTGTCTTGGGGGCGTGTGTCGAGTCGAAACTTGCGGACCGTTACTGCGGAAAGGCTGCGCACTGGGGGGTCGGTGGATGCGAAGCGAACCCGTGCGCAGTCGCGCAGGTCATCGACGTCGAGAGCGGCGCGTGTCTGTCGTCCTGGGAGCTTGCGGGGCTCGATCGCGCAGTGGCTTCCGATGAGACGCTGCGTTGCGACGACGATCGCCCACCGGTGGTGGATCGGGGCAAAACTGTGTGCCTTCCCATTGCGGCGCGGTGTCCAAGGGGGACCAAGCCAGTGGGGGGACAGTGCGAGCGGACACTGCGCTGCGGCCCAGGGGAGGTTGGGACAAAGAGTTGCCAGCGGGTGGCAACGTCCACGGGGCTCGACGTAACGGCGTGGCTTGAAGCGGTGGGGGCACGTGATGGTGATCTTTGTGGGGTCCTTGCGCTTCGCGTTGGGGCGCTCGGGCTGGACGAAGTTCGGCTGAAGATCGCCATCACCTTGGTATTTCCGAACCACGACGTGAGCCAGGGGTTTGCGCGGCTCACGGTGCAGGGGGTGCCGTCGACTCCGCAGGGAACCTCGGTCCTTGTAGAGGAGTCGTTCGGAACACTGTTTGATCTATTGCGGGCCTATGGGGGGCAGACGCGCGCCCCGGTTGCGTCCATTCAGGTGGTGTGCGATCTGCGTACGGCGGGACGTGCCCATGCGGAAAGACAGCGTGATGGGGGCTAGGCCAAACCTGCCCCAAAAGGGAGACCGTCTGCCCCAAAGGGGAGACCGTCTGCCCCGAAGCGAAGACCGTCTGCCCCAAAGGGGAGACCGTCTGCCCCGAAGCGAAGACCGTCTGCCCCAAAGGGGAGACCGTCTGCCCCAAAGGGGAGACCGTCTGCCCCAAAGGGGAGACCGTCTGCCCCGAGGGGAGACCGTCTGCCCGGCTCGACCTTCAAAGGGAGTCTCATCTGCCCCGTTCAGTTCGCGGCGGCTTGTCGTCGTAACCGTGCCTGCAGCTGCTGCCATAGTTTCAGCAGCTCGCCGAAAGGGACAATGGACCAGGACAACACGATCAGAAGCAACCACTGCGTGCTCGACAACGGAAACGTCTTGAAGACAGGTTGAAGCGTCGGTACCAGCACCGCTACGAGGTGAATCCCCGCGCTGAGCACCACCGCCACAAGGAGCGGCAAGCTCACCAATGGACGTAACCACAGCACAGACACGGTCGACGACCTGCAGTTGAACGCGTGAAACAATGGACTCAACGCCAACAGGGAAAACGCAATCGCCCTGGCTCCATTCGTCAGGTTCGCTTGTTCCAGCGGCCCCGGCACGAGCCGCGTCAGCTCGTAACAGGCTAACGCTGTCGCCCCCATCCAGATCCCAACCGCCATAATCCACCCGTATTCGCGTGCTCCAAGCAGCCCTTCGGTCCTGGCGCGCGGTGGCTCCTGCATCTGCGACGCATCAGGGGGATCCACTCCCAGTGCAAGCGCTGGAAGACCATTGGTCACCAGGTTGATCCACAAGATCATCAGTGGCGTCAGCGGTTCGAAGCGGTCCACGAAGGACGCGACAAACACCGTGACGACGAGGCCGGCGTTGGACGACAACAGGAAGAAGATGAACTTCTGGATGTTCCTGTAGATCGCTCTCCCCTCGCGCACCGCATGGACAATGGTCGCAAAGTTGTCGTCGGCAATGACCATGTCCGCAGCCTGACGCGCCACATCGGTCCCCTTCTTTCCCATGGCGACACCAATGTGGGCCTCGCGAAGCGCAGGAGCATCGTTGACCCCGTCGCCGGTCATCGCCACCACATGCCCCGCTGTCTTGTAGGCCCTGACGATGCGTAGCTTCTGTTCGGCAGTCACTCGGGCAAATACCCTGGCGTGGTCGATGCTCTGCGTCAGCGCTTCATCGGAAAGCTTGTCGAGCTCGGTCCCGGTGAACGCCAGCGCGCCCTCTTCCCAAAGACCAAGCTCCTTGGCAATGGCCATGGCGGTGAGCTTGTGATCCCCGGTGATCATCACGGTATGGACATGCGCACTGGCGCACTCCTGGATGGCTTCGCGCACTCCAACACGAGGAGGGTCCACCATTCCCACCAGTCCCAGGAATGTCAGTTGTGTTTCCAGCGCTTGGTCCGAGTCTTCGTCGGGAGCACTGAGCAGGTCACCGTCCGCACCAATCAGCTCGCGGCGCGCTACGGCCAGCACCCTCAAGGCGTGCGCACTCATCACCTCGGCTTGGGCCATCACGCTGGCTCGCGTGGTGTCGTCGAGAGGCGCTACAGAGTCGGCTCTTTGGTAATTGGAACACAGTGGCAATAGCACGTCGGCGCTCCCCTTGGTGTGTACGAGCTGCCGTTCGCGGTCGTCCAGGGTCACGATGGACATGCGCTTTCGATCGCTGTCGAAAGGGAGCTCCTTGACGATGCGATGGGAAAGCACAATGGACTCGCGGGGAAGTCCCACCTTTGCGGCCAGGGTCAGCAGGGCCCCCTCGGTGGGATCGCCCACCACACGCCATCCCCCGTGGAACTCCTCGAGGGTTGCATTGTTGCACAAGGCCATGGTGGAGACCAGGCGACGAAGGGCGGGCTTGGGTTCGACCACCACGACCCCCTCAGCGTCGATCAGCTCCCCTTTGGGTTCGTAGCCAACGCCGGTGACGCGATAGGAGCTTCCACCGACAAAGACCTCGCGGACAGTCATCTCGTTCTGGGTGAGCGTGCCGGTCTTGTCCGTGCAGATGACCGTGGCAGCGCCGAGTGTTTCCACTGCAGCAAGCTTGCGAATGATGGCGCCTCTCTTGGCCATGCGCTGTACGCCCAGGGCAAGGGTGATCGTGGTGATCGCTGGAAGGCCTTCGGGGATCGCTGCAACGGCAAGGCTGACGGCCTCGAGAAGGAGGTAGCGCCAGTCATGGACGCCCTTTGCGAGACCACGCACGAAGAGAAGCGCGCTGAGGGCGAGGCAGGCCCAGAGAATTCGCTTGCCAAAGTGCTCGAGACGTTCTTCGAGGGGGGTCGTGCGGTCTCTGGAGGCTCCGATGAGCGCACTGAGCTTGCCGAGCTCTGTGTTTCCGGCTGTAGAGACCACCACGGCGCGTCCTTTGCCCCGAATGATCGTGGTGCCGACGAACAGCATGTTGACGCGGTCGCCAATGGGAGCGTCGCCGGGGACTGCAGCCTGGGGGTCTTTGCCGACAGGAGTGGACTCGCCGGTGAGTGCGGATTCTTCGGCAGCAAGCTGTATAGCCTGGAGGATACGAGCGTCGGCAGGGACCGCGTCGCCAGCTTCGAGCTCGAGGATATCGCCTACCACGAGGTCCGCGGCGGGGATCACAAGGACTTGGTCGTTGCGGCGGACACGCGCGTTGGGTGTCTGCATTTTCTTGAGCGCATCGAGGGCGGCTTCGGCGCGGATCTCTTGGTAGTAACCAAGGGCTGCGTTGAGGGCGACGATGAGGAAGATGGCGGTAGCGTCGCCAAAGCGAGAGAGGACACCGCCCGAACGTCCCACCCCGTCGATGATGGCGATGACTGCGGCGCCGAGGAGGGTGAGCACGATGGGGTTGGCGAACTGCGCGAAGAACTGACGGAGGCGGTTTGGCCCCTCGGGTTGTGGGAGTGTGTTGGGGCCGTCGCGTTCGAGGCGTTGGACGGCGTCGGCGTGGGTGAGGCCAGCGGCGGGGTCGGCGCAGAGGCGTTGGAGGAGCGAATGAGGGGCTTCGGCGTGGACCGGAGCTGACTCTTTGTGGGGCGGTTGATCGGGGGGTTTCAAGGCACTGCGTTAGTACCACTCTCCCGAAGAAGTGATCACTCTCTTGCGTGTCAGACCCGTCCCGACTTGACCAGCGCAAGACGCCGGCGGGCCGGCCGTGTACGCGGGCGAACGTCGAGGACGAACCCATGAAGGTGCGCCAGATGCTGCAGGTAGCGCCCCGTGTTCCCATCGAACCCCGGATGACGCAGGAGCGCTGGGAGAAGCTCGTCGACCCAGCGTGGCCCGCCAAAATAGGGCCAGCAGTTGCTCCCATATACGAAGCGCTCGGAAAGCGTGGCCCCCTCTTGCTTGGCCGTGAACTCCACCCGTGTAGGTTCCTGCCGAAAAAGCTGACGCACCCTGTCCACCAGCGTCTGTCCTGCCGACACCTGCAGGTCGGGCCACCAAGGCGCGTCGAAGTACACATGTTCCCGGACCCGTCCCAGCTCCCACAACTCGGGGGCCAACACCTCGGTCCTCCAGGTCTCCGGTGGACTCATTCCGGTCAACCCACGCAGTCGCGCCACACCTCGAATCAGACTCACCCCCCAGTTCGAGGGATTGCAGACCGTCACCACCACAATCTTGTTGGCTCGTCCTGCAAGACTCCGAAGGTAGCTACGCCAGTCGTCAACAAGAGGAAGCGCATGGTAGGCAATCACCAGGTCGGCTTTGGGAAGCTGCTCGATGCGCGCGAGATCTTCGAGCACCTGTACGTCGGCTTTGGCCCCCGCACGCTCGTAGACCCCACGAGCCGTCGCGGCCTTCGAAGCTGTAGGCAACACACTGGTGACGGGGATGCCTCGCAAGGCAAGTCCCACCCCGTGCACTCCAGAAACCCCGGCCATCCCGTCGATGGGACCCTCGAGAACCGAGTGAACGTCGTAGAGATCGGCCCACCGTCCTAGCTGCTGATAGAAACAGTAGCGCTCGTAGGCGGTCCCCAACCCGCGGTCGTGAACGATGTTTTGTTTGGCAAGTTCTTTCATGGAAGCCCTGCTAGGTTGGCGGTCACCTTGACGAGCGATGGCGCGTCGAGAAGAAGATTGGTGTAGCTAGCGTTGGCAAGCGGACACGCGCAGGCGTGGTGACGCACACTGTCTCGGAACGCATTGGCCACCGGGCCGTGCCACACCGTGGGAAAGTCGTACCCGTAGTCGCGAAGGTTGCCAAGGGACTCCGCGCGCACACAGCAGCCCCACAGGTGTCCATCGGGAGCCAAGTGGGCGCTGGCCCAGCCTGCGTAACAGTCGATGACCTGACGCTTCTCCTCGAGGATTGTCCCAGCCAGGTCGTAGTACTCGAGACGGAGTGACTCGACCAGCCTTGCCACCGGATGAAACGACCGATGGCTGCGGATTCGCTCCTGCAGATGATGGACTGCACGACGGTAGTCGCCTGGAGTTGGTGCGATGTCCTTGTCCATGGTGCCGAGCTCGACGCGGTTCTCGGCGACCTCGGCAATGTAGGAGTCCGGTCGGAACTGCGCGCGCGCCTGTCGTTCGATCTCGGCGATGCGATGGACATTGAACTTGGAGATCACCGTGTGCACCCCCAAGACCACATGGGGGTAGGTCCTTTTGAGATCGTGAATAAGCTCGGCAACCTCGAGGAGCTTCTCGAAGTTGCCCGGAGCACCGCGAAGCTCGTCGTGGCTGTCGCCGATCTCGTCGACCGAGAGGTTCAACACCAGCTGCGCACCGCTCGACAAGGAGGCGATCTTAGGCAACAGCGTGAAGATCCGCTCGGTCACGAGGCCGTTCATGGGGAGGTTGATGATGGAGGGCTCGATCTGAGTCCTTATGAGCCGAATGACCTCGGGAAGATCGGCACGTAGGAACTGGTCGCCTCCAGACACGGTCACCCAGGTGGGAACCTTGCCAAGGGTAGGAAAGATTTTGGCGTACTCGTCGCAGGAGAGGTCATCGGCCTTCTTCTGCCAGATGTCGCAGGTCTTGCATCGCGAAGGACAGCTGTAGGTGACCGATACGGTGAGGTTGACAGGGAGTCCAACGCCTGTTCCTGTGGCATGCGCCATGCGGTAGCGGGCCAGATGACCGAGGAGCGGTAGGTTCATTTGTGTCCCCCAATGTGCTTCGTAGACTCGAGGCGTTGCCACGTACGGTGACGTCCGCCCACCACGCGAGCGTCCCAGAACCCCGCGGCACGGGCTGCCACTTCGGAGGCGACCGCAGCGACGACGGCCACTTTGCCAAAGGGGTCCTCGTCGTGCATCGCCTTGGCAACGGTGTCGACCAGCAGACGACGATCGAGGGTGGCCACCTCGTAGCCAAAGGCGAGCTCGAGCCAGTAGTGGCCGCGTGCGATGCGACGGCGCTGCTCGAAGTACTCGGCGAAGGTCTCCGGTCCATGGTTGGTGACCACAGCATCAGGGACATAGCCAAGGTTGTAGCCCTTGGAGCGAATGATGTCCTCGACCGACGCCTCGTCGACTACCGACAGCTCGCTGACCTGCTCGACGAGCGCACCGCGGAATGCCACCATCTCGCCCATCTTCGGAACCTCCAGGGAGACCCGATGGTGCAGATCCCAGAGCACGTGGACCATCTTCCCTATCAGCGAGCGCGGGTCGTTGTTGGGCACGGGACGCGATCCCACCATGCCTACCTCAGGATGTCCCTGAAGAAACAGGACCATCTTTTCGATGACATCAGGCGCCACCAGAAGGTCGGCACTGCACATGACCACCACCTCGGCGCGTGGATCGCGCTGCCGCAGGTACTCGTTGAGCGCAGCTACTTTGCCGTCGCGACGCTCCTGGACATGCACAAAGACCCCTGGGATCCCCTGGCCTACCTTGCGGGCGATCCCCGCGGTGTCGTCTGTGCAGCCGCTTGCGACGATCACCAACTCGATCACTTGCGCCAGCTTGGTCTCTTGGCCAAGCAGCGCGCGCATCACACGCTCGATGTTCTCGGCCTCGTTGTACGCGGGCACAACCACGGAAACTTTCACGACTTGCTTCGCTTTCCAGCCCCGCCAAGTACCACAAGAACGGCACCGACAAGGCCCGATGCATACCAGAAGAGGCGATAGAGCAGACACACCGCAAGGGCAACACCAGCCGAAACCCGAGCGGCTCCCAAAAAGTATACGAACGCTGCGTCGGAGGTCCCCCAGCCTCCAGGAAGCACTGGAACCGCGGATGCCACGAACGCCAGTGCCATCCCGGAAAACGCCCGGGCCTCGTCAACCGCGGTCGCTCCCAACGCAGCAACCAACCCCCGTACCACCAAAAGCTGGAGCCCACTCACCCAGAGGCTCACCACAAGACCCCATCCAAGCGCACGAGGCGCCTGAGGGTCGCGAAGGTACTCAAGCACCGGCGCAACTGGACGAAACAATCGGCTCTCGACAAGCCACACCTGACGCCCCAGCCACGCACTCCGCAGGACCCCTAGACCCACCACAAACCCCACCGGAATCACGGCGAGCAGCTGCCCAAGAAGACCAAGCGCGGTCCCTCCCAAGGCGGCTCCCAACCCCAGTGCAAGACTCGCAAGGGTCGCCAAACCGAGCGCACGATCGAGAAGCACAGATGCCACCGCAGTCCCCATCGGCGCCCCCTCGGCCACCAGCGAACCTATGCGCAACGCATCGCCGCCCACTCCTCCTGGAAGCAGAATTCCTCCCGCTTGCGCCTCCAAGGACACCCTCCACGCGCGAAACACGGAAAAGCGGATCCCCATCAAGGAAAGCAGAAGCCACCAGCGCACCGCCCACGCAAAGCTCCCGAGCACATACAGCACTCCAAGTCCCACCAAAGGCGTCGCCTTCGCCCGTAGCAAGGTCGATTGAAGCCCAGGCTCGCACTGCAGCCCTGCACACGTTGCCCCGTCGATGTGCACCTCGCCCGAGCGCAGATACAACGTGCACCCGGTTTCATCCCGTGACACCGCCGCCCTCGTCGACACAAGCCCCGGCGCTTGGCACCGGTCGCGTACCGGGACAACCCACACCACAAACAGCAGCGCAACAAGAGCCAGTCCCCACTTGAGCCACGCGATCCAACGGCGCCGAGCGGTCATGAGCCACGTAGGGTTCGAGAAACTCCCTCTTCGTACGACACCCGAGGAGCAAACCCCAGCAAACGACCGGCTTTGGAGCCGTCAAAGCTTATCGGTACAGTCATCACGTCAAGCTTCTCGTGGTTGATAGGAGGCTCCCGACGCGTAAACGCCACCCCGCGGTAAGCCGCCAGATCCACCGCCGTTGCAACCCCCCGCGCGAACCCAAGCGGCACGTGCACGCGAGATAGGGGACGTCCCACCGCCCTCGCCACAAGCTCCGACAGTCCTGCAAGGGTCGTGGTCTCGGGACCGCACAGTATGAAATGCTCGCCCGCTGCAGCAGGCTCGGTCGCTGCAAGAAGAATTCCTGTCACCATGTCGTCGATGTGCGTGTGATGAAGGGCGTTGGTCCCATCCCCCACCACTCGGTACACGCCTGACCGGATCATTCGTGCCATCTTGTCGAGCATCCCGTTGTCGTCGCCTGCACCATAGGTGATGGTAGGTCGAACAATGACAAGGTCGACGCCAAGCGATGCAGCCACGCGACGGAGCGTCAGCTCGGCTTCGACTTTCATTGCGCTGTACAGAGTCCTTGGGGCGTAGGGGGCCCCTTCGTGGACTGGAAGGAGCTCGGGAAACCCGTAGACACCTACAGAGCTCACATGCACGAAGCGCTGAACCTGCCCCGCAGCAGCACGTAGCAGTCGCTCGGCAAGGTCCACGTTCGACGCACGGTAGGTGGCAACGTCGACTCCGTAACGATGACGGACTGCAGCCGCATGGACGAGCGCAGAGCAGCCCGCAAGAAGCGTCGGGGTTTCTAGGACCCTCTGAATGGAAAGCGCCCCCGCAGGCGCACGGTCGTCGACCACCCGTACAATGGGACGAGCCGCGTCTCCAAGCGCTCGAAGCGCTCGAACAAGAGCGCGTCCTATGAACCCAGAGGCGCCGGTCACCGCAATGGTGGAAGGAGAGGGCACGGGAGCTATAGGCGCACGTCCCCGAAGAACGGGAGTGTCCCCAACAGTAGGTCGCGACGTAGACGGGTAAACCGTTCGACCAGACGGGCCAGCGCAAGACCTGGAAGGGGCTTTGGGCCTCGATCGAACGGCGTGAAGAAGTTGTCCCAGTGCGACAAGAGGATCGCCTTGGGCGAAAGCCGGTGGAGCACACGCTCTGGAACTCGATCTCCCAGGGTCCATCCCTCGGCGCAAAACAGAAGGAGGTCCACGGCCCTCGAGGGGATCGACGCGTCGTCGATCTCGGCGCTTCCCAGATGGAACAGCGTCAGTCCGGCCACCTCGATTTCGACGGCGAGCACGGTTCCGGAGCGGTACGCAAGGGCGTTCTGCGGGATCGTCTCACCGAGGTCGCCGTCGGCCAGCACGGCGCGTCCAAACAGCAGTTTCGAGTGACGGCTGCGGAAAAAGCGAAGGCGAAACGGGCCGACGTCGTGTTCCGACGGCTGGTCCTCGACGTTCGAAACGAGCTTCGAGGGGATCCCGAACGCGTGGCAAAGACGCGCCGTGGAACGCGATCCGAAGACCAACGCGCCGGTAGCGCGGGCAATGGCGGGGACATCGAGCGCGTGGTCGAAATGGCAATGGCCCACGACGATGGCGTCGGCCTGTGGGGCAAACACGCGGACCGCGTTGTCATCGGACTTCAAGGGGCCCGTCACGCAGACCGACAGCGGCGCGCGAGTGACGTAAGGGTCGATGAGGAGCGTGTAGGGCCCGTGAGTGATTTCGAAACCGGCGGTCCCGAGCCAGCGCACACAGACGGGGGGACGGGACGACGGGGGACAGAATGCCTTGGGAGCAAACGCGAGCGACTCAGGAGACACGCTAGGAGCCTAACGCAATCTCGCTCTTGGCGGCACCGCACGCGCAGGCGTCGGGGACATCATCCTTGAAGTAGATGCGCTCGCAACGTGGGCAGATCCGCGCGTCGGGCTCGTAGGTGATCGGTTTTCCACCGGCCGCGCACACCTTGCCCACGACCTGAATGGCCTCGAGGGCGATCGCTCGCCCCGTGTCCTCTCGTGCCTCGGCCAGGGAGACGTCTTCGGGCACCTCGACGAGCGAGGGAATGCGACGTCGTGCCTCGCGGACAACCCAGGCGGTGGCCTGCGGATGCGAGCGGGTGGAGACAGAAAGCTCGAGGGGGTCGCCAGCGTCGTTGGTCCCGCTGATCTCGAGGGCGGCTCCTTTCAAGGCGATGCGCTTCACTGCGTGCCACGGCATACGCAAGACCCCACGCTTCTCGATGGCAATGCCCGCGTCACCTACCCGGACCGCGCCGTCGGCGCTGGTTCCGATCCAGACGGACACGGCGGTGGCGACGGCGCCCGCGGCAAGGAGCCACGGTGCCCACGAGATGGGGCCTCCTTCGCGCAGGGACGGAGCGAGTTGCCCGTACGCTCCCGCTCCTAGGATCACGGCTCCCGCGGCGCCGAGGGCTTTCACTAGCGATGGATTCGCCGAGCTCTCGGGCTCGAAGCGGCGCTCACGCCGGGATCGTTTGGATGTCTTTGTGGCTTTCGCCGTGGACTTGTTTGACTTCGCCATGGGCGGCGGGACGTTAGTCGCAAAGAGTCGGCAGCGTAAGGGTCTTCCCAGGACCTGTTGCGTGCCGTATCGCTTGGTCCATGGATGCGCGCTCGCTTTTGGCAGTAGGGGGATTTCGAGACGATGGGCTCCGCAGCATTGCCGACGCTGCCCGGTCGACGGGGATCAACCCGGTGTTTCTGGATCGGGCTTCCGAGCTGTCGTCGTCGCTTGACGACACCGATCCGCTGGCTGTGGTGCTGCGTCTGGATGCGCCGGGAGCGTCGCAGGCGTGCATGCTCCTTCGGAGCACCGCGCGTCTCACAGGGGTGCCGGTGTTTGGGTACTCCGCCGATCGAAGCGACCTCGCCTTTGTCGAGCTGTTTTCATGGGGGGGCGACGACATGGTCTCGCTCGCGTCGGACAAGCTTGCTCGCAGGCTTCGTCATCTGCTGACGAGGCCGAGCGCGACCGGACAGGTCCCTCTTCTTCGCGAGGGCTACGCGATCGTGGGGGGGAGTGATCCTCGCTGGCGAACGCTGATGGCGCGGGCGCTCTTGAACGGTGGCCACACGGTGCGGTTTGCGAGCAACACGGCAGACATGTTGGCCGACCTCGAGACCGCGGAGGTGAATCTAGTGGTGGTGGCCGACGATCTCGAGCCCGAGGGGGCGACCAAAACCGCGGCGTTGGCGCGAAAGTCGGGGTCACGTGTTCCATGGGTGATCGTTGCGCCGCCCAAACGCATGGGGGCAGCGCGCGCCGAAATCGCTGGCCTCGCCAAGGTGACCGTCACGGACGCCTACGCGCCTCCTGAGAACGTCCTTTTCATGGCCAATGAGCTGGGACGGGACGGGTTGGTCGACAAGCGCGCAAGCCCGCGGGTGCTCTATGGCGCGAGTGTGGAGTTCCGCGTGGCGGGACGCGACGAGGGGGAGACGGGCTTCACGTACAACGTCAGCACTGGGGGCGTGTATGTCCGCACGTTTGCCCCGATCGAGAGCGGCCAAGAGGTATGGATCGAACTCTGGCCTCCTCGCAGCGAGCGCCGGGTGCGTCTCGCGGGCAAGGTGGCCTGGCGTCGGCTGTTTGGTCCCAACGAGATGGCCACGGTTCCGCCGGGCTTTGGGGTTCGGATCACCGATGGCCTTGCAGGCGACCTGGAACGCTACCAGAGCGGAGTCCGTTCGTTTGCGGACATGGTGCTTGGAGATAGCGACTAAACCTACTTTGAGAACCGCAGGTTCCGAGCCGCGGTTCGGATCTGGACGTGGTTTAGCGCGGGAGCTCGCGCCAACCGCAAGGCGCATGGCGTCTTTCGCGTCGTGCCTTTAGACTTGGCGCCTATGTCACCTCCCACAGGGCTCATGACTCCTGGAGTTTCCGCGGGTGAGCCGCATTATCAGGTCGACGCTCGGATTGTGGCTCCTGAGACCCGTTACGAAATCATCGAAGGGCAGTTGCTGGAAACGATGGCAGCCAACGAACCGCATGCGACCGTCAACAGCCGTCTCGCCTATGTGCTCGAAGCCACGGTGCGTTCTGGGTTTCGGTGCGCCGTCGACATGCTTACGCGACTCAATCGTTTCAGCGATATGGCCCCCGACGCCAGTGTGTTCCCCGAGGAGCGCGATGAAGAAACCGGGGGACGCAAGCTCGAACACCTTGTGTTCGAGGTCAGGGATACACAGCCCTTCTTGGACCTCGTACGCAAGGCGCGTCTCTTTACCGAGCGTGGGGTTCGTCGGGTGGTTTGTGTCGATCTTCCGGGCAACGACGTGTGTGTGTGGTCGCCGGCCGACGACGTATGGATCCCTTTGGGCGATAAGGGGAAAGTGGAGGACGCAATCTGTTTGGTACGTCCTCTTGCGGCTCGATCGCTTTTGGACGCGGGAGCGGCCGACGAGGCTGCGGTCCGAGGGCTTCTTCGGAAGAAACACCCCGTGCTCGAG
>CAITRH010000613.1 GCA_903894755.1 uncultured delta proteobacterium | reverse complement strand
GGGCAAGGAGGATGTCGAGGGAGAGGGGGTTGGGGGTGAGGTCTACGCGACATTGGGGCGCGGAAGCGGTAGATCGGACCTGCGGTTTTCAAGATGGTTTTGGTTTAGCAACTGGGGCGCACCACGAGGACCGAGCGATCGGCGTGGTTGACGACTTTGGCTGCGGTGGTACCGAGGAAGCGGTCGATGGCGGTGTAGCCGTGGGAGCCGATGACGATGAGTGAGCAGTCGAGCTCGGAGGCGCGCTGGCAGATGGCTTGCCAGGGGACTCCAATGGCAGTGGAGATGGAGCAGACGAGTCCTTTGGGGAGCTGGTCTGCGCAGGAGTGCAGATGGGCAAGAGCGCGTGCGGTTAGCAGGGGGGCGAGCTCACTTGGGGCGCATCCAAGGGCTTCGGGGGGGAGCTCGTAGGGGAGGCCCACGGCAGAAAAGATATGGAGCTTGGCGCCCGATCGCTCGGCAAACAGGGCAGCGGCGGCGAGGACATCGTGCGCTCGCGGCGAGTGATCGAGGCCTACGAGGATGCGGTCCACTGTGGTGTTGTCACAGGGAGTGGAAGAGACGAGGGACATGGGAGCGGATGGACTCCCAGGTTGCCATGGTGACGCTTTCCTCGGCCCAGCGGTACAGCCCAGCTTCTTCACGGGCAGAGTGACGGCGCAGGAAGTCGAGCAGGAGGTCGATCTTCTCGCGGCGGGCGAAGTGCAGCTCGACATCGAGGCCGATGCATTCGAGCAGCTCGATCAGGCACATGTGGTCGTTGTGAAGGGCCGCGGCCTGGTCCGGGGCAACATGCGCATACATGGGAAGCAGGAACTTTTCTTCTGCCTCGAGGTGTTCTCGAAGGGCGTCTTCGAACTCGTTCCATGGTTGCTGGAGCTCCACCTCATCTCCTACATTCACGCTCGCGCGGAGCTGAGTGATGAGTTGCGCCAGGTGGTGATGATCGGCGAGCAAGGCCCCGTGCGTTAGAAAGTGGACAGTCTGAACATGGGGCTCGTGGGCGGTTTGTGTCTGTGTCAACATGGTAGACCTCTCAGGTCCTCCCCTATTGCATGCGCCGTGCGCAGGCGACGCTCCTCAAAATTACGCGTTGCGTTACGCCAGAAAGTGCATCCAGTGCGCATTCCGGCAAGCGCTGCGTAGAAGCAGGTCCGTGGCGTCATCACCTGTTGCGATGGGGGAGTCGATCCTCGATAAAGGTGGCCTTGGTGCTGGAGTAACTAACGCCCCCGCAGGAAGGGGTAGCGACCAACGGGAGCGTAGGGGCGAAGCCCCTGGTTTGCCCCCCCGCAGGGGGTTAGAACTCGGCGGGGTCGGTGTAGGTGCCGTAGACTCCGCGGAAGACGTCGCAGAGCTCTTGCTGGGTGCAATACGCCTTGGCCGCGTCGATCACCGAGGGGAGCACGTTCGCGGGCGAGGACGCTGCCGCGCGCACCTCCTCTAGGCAGGACGCCACCCGAGCCGCGTCACGTGACGCTTTCACCGCTTGCAGGTTGGCTACCTGTCGACGTTGCACATCTTCGTCGATGCGAAGCAGCGGGATCGACGGCGACGGTTGATCGTCTGCGTACTTGTTTACACCCACCATGACACGTTCGCCCGCGTCCAGCTGACGTTGGAACCGATAGGCACTCGCGGCTATCTCCCGCTGTGGATACCCCTTCTCGATCGCTGCCACCATCCCTCCCATGTCGTCGATGCGTGCAATCGTCTCCAATGCCTCGCGCTCGAGACGTTGCGTCAGCTCCTCGATGAACCAAGAGCCCCCCAATGGGTCGATCGTGTTGGTCACTCCGCTCTCCTCCGCAATGATCTGCTGGGTCCTGAGCGCGATGGTCACCGAGCTTTCCGTGGGAAGCGCATAGGTCTCATCGAGGGAATTCGTGTGCAGCGACTGGGTCCCCCCCAGCACCGCCGCCAGCGCCTGAAGCGCGACCCGTACCACGTTGTTGTACGGTTGCTGCGCGGTAAGCGACACTCCTGCTGTCTGCGCGTGCGTGCGCAGCTTCAGCGACTCCGCTTTCTTTGCCCCAAACCGGTCCTTCATCAGCCTCGCCCATACCCGACGCGCCGCTCGAAACTTGGCAATCTCCTCGAAAAAGTCGTTGTGGACATCGAAGAAAAAGCTGAGACGCGGCCCGAACGTGTCCACGTCCATCCCTCGCTCAAGGCAGCTCTCCACGTACGCTACACCGTCGGCCAACGTGAACGCCAACTCCTGACCCGCGGTCGCTCCGGCCTCCCGAATGTGATACCCGCTGATCGATACCGTGTTCCAACGCGGCACCTCCCGCGTGCAAAACTCGATCATGTCGGTCACAATCCGCATCGCTGGACGAGGTGGGACCAGCCACGCATGCTGCGCAATGAACTCCTTCAAACAGTCATTCTGAATGGTCCCTCCTATGGCTGTCCGCGGGATCCCTCGGAGGTCCGCGAGCGCAATGTAGAAACCAAGCAACACCACCGCAGGACCATTGATGGTCATGGAGGTCGTCACCTGGTCGAGCGGGATCCCCTTGAACAGCACCTCCATGTCACGGAGCGTATCGACCGCCACGCCACACTTGCCCACCTCGCCCAAAGAACGCGGTGAGTCGCTGTCGTAGCCCATGAGGGTCGGGAAATCGAACGCCGTCGACAGTCCCGTCTGCCCTTGCTTCAATAGGTAGTGAAACCGCTCGTTCGTCTGCTCCGGCGTGCCGAAGCCAGCAAACATCCGCATGGTCCAGAGCTTGCCGCGGTACATCGTTGGCTGGACTCCCCGCGTGAACGGGTACTGGCCAGGAAGCCCTAGGTCACGAAGGTAATCCAAAGGGACATCGGCCGGTGTGCACACGTCCGGTACCTCCATGTCGCTCCAGGTGCAGAACCGAGAGAGACGAGGCGCGAATTTGCTACGTTCTAGGCCCTCTTGTCGCCAGGTCTGCGTGGCCTTGCGCAAGGGGTCGAGCTCGTCGGGCGCTTTGAAAACGGGTGGGTCGAAAGGCATGGCGCAACTCTAGCCACAGAGGACCGGGAGAACAGCTATAGCGTCGCTTTCTCTTCACGCTCTACTTCTCAGCCGGCCCGATCCATCGCAAGAGCCAAAGGACCCATGCGCTCCCTTCCACTCGTCGTCGGGGTTCTCGTCTCCTGCGCCGAGCGTCCGTCCCCCGATATCGTCCCAGTCGACCGCTAGCTGCGTAGGAACCACCCGCAGTTGATCCCCAAAGGCTCGCAGTGGATCGCCCAGCGCTGTCCGAGTCACCAGGCGCCCTTGACCATCGCAAAGAAAAGTCATGTGCGGCGCGATCGCCCCTTGGTGCACCAGAGCGTCGAGCTCCTGCGCCAAGAGGCCCACCCGCACCACACCGAGAAACTGCCCACGCCCGTCGGTCACAGCTTTTTGAAGCGTCACCATCACACGTCGGTCAGTCTCGGCAAGGTGCGCGTCGAGCTCTGAAAAGTGCAGGTCGCTCCAGATCGCCTGCCCACGCAGGATCTCTCGAAACGTCGGATGCTCGGTCGGATCGGGCGAAACGCCCTCGAGACGCCACGGCGCCTCGTACGCCCCCGCCAGGCGACTGCGGGCAACGAAATGACCATCGCTTTCCGTGACATGGCGAACCCGGTGATCCCGAGGTTCGGTACACGGAAAGCTGCCAACGTCCTTGCGGCGCAAGCAGGACCTCGTCGCCCGAGTCGCTCAGGCCCACGTTCAGGCCAAGCGCGCGCGTCACGGTTACTTCGGCGATGCGCGGCGAGTCGACGAGCTCGGAATAGAGCCGAAGCTCGAGAGCCCGAGGGTCGTCGACCACCAACACGCCCTGGTCGACCTCGCGCTCGATGTGCTCGATCACGCGTTCGGCGTTGCCAAGCTCGCCCCGCACGCGCTCTTCGACGTGAAGCGCCGCGGCCTGACGCAGTTGGTTGGCAGTCTCGAGAATGGCCGCGCGCGAGCCGATCAGGAACACGTAAAGAAGCGCCGCCATGAGCAGGGCGATCCCGAGGGTGGTGGCCACGAAGACCCGGACCAGCGTCATGCGCAGCGGGGGACGGCGCATGGGAAGGGTCACGCGCCCTGGCAGCTCGCGCACACGCCGTACATCTCGTGCTTGTGGGAACGCAGCAGAAACCCGTGCCGAGCCGCGACCTCTTCTTGGAGCGCCTCGATGCGAGGCTCCTCGAACTCGGCGATGGCTCCACAGTCGACGCAGATCAGATGGTCATGATGCGAGTTCTCGTCGGCGAGCTCGTACCGTGTGACCCCGTCGCCAAACCGACGTTCGGACGCCACGCCGCATTCGGCAAGGAGCTTGAGGGTGCGGTACACGGTCGCGTAGCCCACACGCGGGTGGAGAAGGCGCACGTCGGCGAGCAACTCCTCGATGCTGATGTGGCTTTTCGCCTGAAAGAACGCGTCGAGGATGAGACGACGCTGGTCGGTCGAACGCAGCCCCTGCTTGGCCATGTAAGCGTGGAGCAGCGTATGGAAATGTTCGAGCGCGGAAGGCTCCCGTGGCGGAGTGTCGCTGGGCCTCTTGGAACCAGCAGGTGGCCGCGAAGTCACCGGATTCTGCTCCGCTCTAGGGGCGCTCGACGGGGAACCCATCGGCCTCCCACGCAAGCAGTCCCCCCTCGAGAAATGCCACTGGCATCCCCTGCTCGGCCAACCGCTCGGCCAGGTCTTTCGTCTTGTCGCCCGAGCGGCAATACAACACGGGCTGCCCCTGGATCATGTGGAGCTCGGCGAGACGTCCCTCGATCTCCTCCAGCGGGATATTCCGAGCTTTAGGCAGATGCGCGCGGTTGAACGCCACCACCTCGCGGGTATCGAAGGCGACCACCGCGCTCACCTTGAGAAGCTGCAAGAGCTCGGCAGGTTTCAGCGCCCCCGCGGCACGAGGAAGGAATGGCTCCACCATCTCGTGCATTTTCTTCTTTCGGATAACCCCCACCGCTGCGTCGGTCACCCGCTGCTCGGCAAACACCATGAACGTCGGCACCGACTGCACCCGAAGCTGCTTCGCAAGCGTAGGTGACTTATCGATGTCGACCTTGAGCACCTTCACCCTGCCTTGAGTTTCCTTTGCAAACGCCTCGACCTCGGGGGCGATCTGACGGCACGGCGCGCACCAGTCCGCGGTGAACTCGATGAACACCGGAAGCTCGCTTCGAAGCACCTCCGCCTCGAACTCGCGCTCCGTCACGTAGCGGACTCCATCCGCTGGACCTGGCGCCGGACCCGCGGCCGGTTTCGCTACTGCCTTGGGTTTGCCTGACCTAGAGAACATGCCCATTCGTTTTCCTCACTGCTCCGTCGCCACTCTAGACATTCTCGGCGCCGGGGGAAGAGCGACGTGAGCGACTTCCGGTCCCGGTAGGAGCATCGTGAGGCTTACTCGTCAAGAAGCCCAAGTGCCTCGTCCACAAGCGCTTGATCCACGTTGGCCCGAACGACTGCCGCACGGCACGAGACCAATCGAGCCCTCCCCGCCGCCACCACCGCCGCTTGACGCGTCGTCTCCCGTAAGGACCCAAGGTCGCGTACGATTTCGTTTTGCGCCCGTATGTGCCCTAGACGCGCTAACGCAATGCGGGCGTGCCACTCACACGTGTCGCGAACATAGCGCTTCACCCCCCACACACGCCGCTCCAGCGCAGTCACCGCCGACGTTAGCCCCATGACCCCCACGAGCTCCACCGCCGCTCGCTCGTCTTCGAGCTCCTCGGTGGTCAGCGTCCCCTCCACCACGCCAAGTAACACCGGACACGCCGCAGCCTCGCTTGCGCCCGCAAGGTAGATCGCCGCCGCCACCCGCACCGTCACCGCAGGATCCGTCAGGAGCTCGCGCGCTTGGTCCATCAATGCCGCGTCGTGAAGCGGTGGACCGTCCGCCGGTGCGTCGGCCACGCGCAGCGCGATGTAGCGCACCTGTGGGTCGTCATCGCCAAGTGCGACTGAAAGAGCCTCGGCAAGGTCGTTGTCTTCGGCTGGGGGGGGTGGGGTGGAGTGGCCGCGCTCCCCCCGCATGTGACTGAACTTCGCCACGGCCATGACCGCCTGGTAACGCATCTCGGGACGTTCGTCGGAAAGCGCTCGACGCAGCCTCGGCCACGCCCGCGCATCGCCGATTTCCCCCAGCGCCTGAATGGCCATCTGACGCACGTACGCGTCCGGGTCCTCCATCGCCAGTAGCAGCGATGGCAACGCCTCGTGCGCGCCAATGTCGGCAAGGGCTACGGCCGCCGCAGCCCGCACCTCCGCTCGTTCGTCCTGCAGAGCCCGCTCGAGTACGGCAAGCGCCCGCGCACGTACGACATCGCTTCGTCCCGCGTGCTTCCCCAGGTCCCCCAGCGCCGAGGCCCGCACCGCCGGCTTGGACGACGTCGCGTCGCGAAAGGACGCTTCGATGGAGCGCGCTAGAGGCGGAGGGGCAAACACGACGCTCTCCCTCGCGATGCCTTAGGACGTCGCCCGAAGTACGCGCTCTCGCATCCCTCGCAACGCAAAAGAAAACGCCCGCGCGTCCTCGAAACGATCCGAGGGGAGCGGCGCCATGGCGCGATCGATGACCTCTCGCCACTCGGGCGGAATCAGCCCCGCCATCCGAGCCCCCGTCGACATCTCCAGCATCGGGTTCTCTCCCGTCTTCATGAGCCCACTCGACGTAAGCGGCGGCGGCGGCTCCCCCACGAAGCATTCGTAGATCAACGCCCCTAGCGCGAAAATGTCGCTTCGACCGTCGATCTCCCCGCCGTACTCCTGCTCCGGCGACATGTACCCAACAGTTCCGAGAGGCCCCCCCGTCTGCGTGATCCGTGTCTCTTCCCACTCGACGCGGGCAATGCCGAAGTCGAGCAGCTTGATCCGTGTGGCTCCCGCCGGATCGTCGCGATCGATGGCAAGGAAAACGTTGGAGGGCTTCAGATCCCGATGCACAACGCCCGCTGCATGTACCGCCGCAAGCGCGTCGCAAATCTGCATCGCAATCGGGAAAATCTCGTCCGCTACCAGCCGTCCCTTCTGCTGAAGACGGGTCGCCAGCGAGTCGCCGCGAAGTAGCTCCATCACGAGAAACGACGTGCCATCGGGGAGATGCCCGTGGTCGATGACCTCGACTACGTTTGGATGCCACGCAAGTCCGAGCGCCTCGGCCTCGCGACGTAACCGGTCGCTTGCCACTGCATCGTGAGCAACCGCCGCCCTGAGGAGCTTGACCGCTACGGGCAAGTTGTCGGTGATCCGTACGGCTTCGTAGATCACTCCGCTCGCCCCCGAGCCCATGGCCTGACGTATCCGGTATTGCCCCGCAACCACGCTCCCTTCGAGCTGCCCGCCCCCGTCGCGCTGGCGCGCCTCTTTCAAGGTGAGACTCCGCTCGAGAGCGCCGACACGGATGGACTGAGCGCACGCCACCGCGTGTTGCATCTTGAGTCGAGCTTGAAGGACTCCTACCACCACTCCGATGGCAGGCCCGAGCACCAGCGAGGCCAACACGACGCCGACGTGGCCGTGGCCATACGACGAAAGCGCCGCGATGGCGCCAAAACCAAGCCCCAAGGTGCCCCAGAAGGCCGCACGTGCCCGCGGGATCTTCCAGCGCACTTCGTATTCCTGCACCTCGGGTGTGGCGCAGGCAATCTCGACAGCCTTGGCCTCAAACCCGAACAGCGCTGGGACCGCACGGAGCTCCGCCAGACGACCGAGACGCAACAAGCCATCGGACTCGAGGACCGGGTCGTGTGCGATGGAAAGCCTTCCGTGCCATTGCCCCGGCGCTGCCTTCACCGTCTCCCAACGGTCCGACGCCGTGTTGTCCATGTCGGAGGGGTCAAGACGCGCAAACGCCTCTTCGGGATTATGGGTGCCGCGAAGAATGCGCATCCATGTGCCCAAGGTTTCAGGCGTCACGAGCTCGCGCCAAAGCTCCGGAACGGCCTCGCGTGACGTCACCGCAACGAACGCTCGGAGCGCCTCCCGCTGCGCTCCAAGTGGGACAATGCGGGTCTCGTCGGCAAGGTCGTCGCGCACCATCCGCAGCCCCTTGAGCCAGCTGTCGACCGCAGACGCACCGCGTGTGGTTTCGATGGCCTGGGCCATGGCCTTGATGACCGCCATGCTCGTATGACACGTGGGGAAGGTGCGCAGGTTCACGACAGAAGCGAGAGTATGCCAGCAGGACAGGTTCTTTGACATGACCCATCGTGCCTGCGAGCCGTCATTCGACATCACCAGGTGGTTTGCGACCGTCAGGACGCGGGGAACAGTGGTCAAGCGCGGGCGGGCAGCGGTAACATGCGGCCGTGGATTCGTTCCCGTCTCGAAACCTCATTGGCGCCGTGCTCTCGCGCCGCTACCGCCTCGTCAAACAGCTCGGAGAGGGCGGCATGGGCGAAGTCTACGCCGCTGAACCGCTCGACCACGGTCCCCAAGTCGCCATCAAAATGCTCCTGCCCGAGTTTCACCTGCAACCCACCATCTTGGCGCGGTTTCTGGACGAGGCCCGAGCCTGCAAGCGTCTGTCTCACCCCAATATCATTCGTATCTTCGATGCCGCAGAGGCCGAGGACGGTACCCCGTACCTCGTCATGGAGCTGCTCCAAGGCGTCCCCCTCTCCGCTTACATGGAGGCTCCCATCCCGCTCGCCCGCGCGGTCCCCATTCTTCAAGGGATGCTCGCAGGGCTCGGCGTCGCCCATGCCCAAGGCATCATCCATCGCGACCTCAAACCCGACAACGTGTTCCTCCACCGCGACGCCACCGGACACTTCGTCGTCAAGCTCCTCGACTTCGGCATCGCCAAGGTCATGGACCTCGCCGGTGGCATGGGGAGTAAAACCCGTACCGGCGTGCTCCTCGGAACCCCGGCGTACATGAGTCCCGAGCAGATCAAGAGCGCCCGGGATGTCGACGTGCGGGCCGACCTCTGGAGCGCTGCGGTCATGTTCTACGAAATGATCACTGGGCACGTTGCGTTTCCTGCTCCCACCGAATACGCGCGCTTGACGTCGGTCCTCATGAACACGCCAGACGCCGTCGAAACCGTCGACCCGCAGCTCTTTCCCGTCGGGCCCTTCATGAAAAAGGCCCTCGAAAAAGACCGCGACAAACGTTTCCAGAACGCCGCCGAGATGGCCCGCGCGCTGTCCTTGGCCATGGGAAACATCAGCCGCGCCGAAGCGCTCCCACTGAGCCGCCTTTCCGATGGAGTGGTGCCCGTCGCCCCAGGCTCGCCATTCCTTTCCCCCACGCTCATGGCAGGCACTGCTCCCACCGAGCTCGCCCATCCCGTGGTGATCAAGGCCGCAGGAGGCAGCACCCTTTCGAGTCCTACCGGACCCGCTGGCAAAGCCGAGGTTGCCCCCATCGTGGTCGTCGCCCATCCACCCCCTCGTCCGCTCGAAAGCACGATGCCGTCCCAGCCCGACCAACACGATGTCCGCGCGATAGGTGTGGCTCCGGTGCTCGTGGTGGTGCTCGTGGCAGGAGCGCTTTTCGCCGGCTTTCTCCTCGGCTTCGCCGTGGCTCGGTTCTGACGACGCGCGGTGCCCATGGACTTCTTCGCCCTCTACGACCGCATCGTGACCCTTGCCGCAGAACCCGCACACGCCGCCCGGGTCGCCGAAATGCGTCAGGTCTTCGAGGCTTGCACCGGAGCCTTCGGCCCGTTGGACCCGTGGTTCGAGGTCCGCAGCCGAGCGTTCTGGGACGACGCCTTGACGCGGCAGGGATTTGCTCGTGAGCCCGCGCTTCCCCCAGAGGCTCGCCCGTGGGTCGACGCCATGGACCGGGCCCATCGTGGGCTCTTTCGCGTCGATCGCCGCGACTCCATGCAAGTGCTGGTCGACCTTTGGAGCGGCGCCGAGTTCGTCGTGACCTATGCGGATGCGAGCTCACGAGCGGCCCTTCAAGCTGCCGCCGGACTCTTCGACGCGCGTCTGGTCGGTCTCGACGACCCCGTCACACTCGTGCTTCTTCCCGGGGCGTTGTTTCATCCCGAGGACGCCACCTTGGCCATCGAGACCGTGCTCGTGGCGGCACGTGCGAGCGGGATCGGCGAGCACGACGTGTTCGACGCGCTTCTTCGCATGGAGCGAAACTTTCGTTCTCTGTCGCGGGTGAAGGCCTCTTACGCGTACCGTCCCGAGGCCCTTCGCGCGCATTGACGGGCGCATTGACGGAGCAGCGCGGTGGACCCCAGAAAGGGATCCATGTTGCCCCCTTGTTTTCCCATACGCCTTCTGCGCAGCGGGCCGCTCACGCCCAACGTGCGCGAGCTTGTTTTCGAGCGCGTCGACTTGGCGCCTTTCGTGTTCGAGGCGGGCCAGTGGGTCAACCTGGTGTTGCCGCTCCCCTCGGGTGAGCTCCGGCGGGCCTATTCGATTGCGTCCGCTCCCGACGGGACCCCACGTTTCGAGCTTGCGGTGACGAACACCGGTGGACCCGGCTCGACGTATCTTCACGGGCTAAGGCCCGGCGCGGAGCTCGAGGCGATGGGACCGCAAGGTTTCTTCACCCGTCCCCTGAGCGCCGCCACGCCTTCGCTTTTCGTGGCAACGGGCACCGGCGTGACACCGCTGCGGAGCATGTTGTTGTCGGCGCTGGGCGCGTCGCATCCGGCGCCCATCACGCTGCTCTTGGGGGTGAGGCACGAGGGGGACGCGCTCTACGAGAGCGCATTTCGTGACCTGGCCGAGACGCACCGGTCGTTTCGGTTCGAGCTCACGATGTCGCGTCCAACGGACCAGTGGGAAGGGCGTCGAGGCCATGTACAAGCGCACGTCCCCGAGCTCGTCACGTCGCTGGGACGGGGCGATGTGCACGTGTACGTGTGCGGACTTTTGCGGATGGTGGGGGCGGTGCGGGAGCTACTTCGCAAGGAGCTTGGGTTTCCCAGGCTGCGAGTGCACAGCGAGCGGTACGACTAGGGGCACGAGGTTCCTTTGGACCGCTTAGAGCGGTTCTGAACGACTCTGGAGGTTCCTTTGGACCGCTTAGAGCGGTTCTGAACGACTCTGGAGGTTCCTTTGGACCGCTTAGAGCGGTTCT
>CAITRH010000612.1 GCA_903894755.1 uncultured delta proteobacterium | reverse complement strand
GGGCAAGGAGGATGTCGAGGGAGAGGGGGTTGGGGGTGAGGTCTGCGCGAAATTGGGGCGCGGAAGCAGTGGATCGGACCTGCGGTTCTCAAGATGGGTTTGGTTTAGCACCCAAAGACTCCAGCAAGCCGACATGTTTACCTCTCGTCCGAAGTTTGGACCGACAACGCGCACGTAGTCAAGACGATCTCGCACCCCCGCAGTGTTCTGCAAGCGGTTCAAGATCCACCGCCCTCCGCGAGTTTTTCCGCGTCCGGGACTCGGAGTTCACCGGACATCAACTTGGGGAGGAGGAGATCGCGGAGTTGGGCGAGCGTGCGAGATTCCAAGCGATTTGTGCTTGCTCGGCGGTAAAGGCTGGCGGCGCTCGCTTGGTAACGTTCGGCCAGCACCGAGCCGGGCCAGATAGCAGTTAGGCGTGCGATTACATCTGCCCGAATGGCAGGGTACGCTCCACCGTCTGCAAGCCGACCTAATTCGATGAAGACATCTGGTTGCGTCACCATGGAGTGAAGGAAAGCCCATGGCGCGACCGTCGGACTTAGGACTGCAAAGCCGGTTGATACGACCATGTTGGGCGGTGGTTGGTGTACAAGAAAATAGGCCGCCCGTTCAGGACGAACAGTGGAAATGACGGTATCTCCGTCTGCTACCCTGCGCCGGGCTCTGCTCGGCTCTTCGCCTCGGCGGAAGGTCGCCAATCCGCTGATATCGCCTCGACTCACAGCTGAGATGTCGACGTACTTGATCTCTTGGAATTCGTCGCTCGTTGCCCGCGATGTTTGGTTGATCGCTGCAAGTTCGGCGACGCTACTGCAAAACCACCCCTCCGGAATCCTCCCCAGCTCCGACTCCACGAACCGGCTCGGGAACAGCGACGCCGTCTCCGCGTCCATGCCCGCGGGCTGCCTGCCTTCCGCCTTGGCCTTCACCGGGTCGAAGTCCACGAACCACGACTTGAACAGGGTCCGCGCCAGCTCCTCCAGTGTCTCGTTCATCCGGCGGTTTAGCTCGATCTTGTCATCGAGGGCGCCGAGGATGGAGGCGATGGCACGCTGCTCGGGAAGGGGAGGTATGGGAATTTCGAACCGGGGGATATCCGCGCATTTGAGGCTCTCGAAGATAGCTCCAACATTGATGAACTTCGCAACCTGGTCCCACCAAGCAGGACTGCGGGAGAAACGGAGGAAAGACGCATCTGCCAATTGACCGTAGGAGCACGAGGTTCTGTCCAAGAGCGCACTTGAGACCCGCGGGCACGACAGCGGTTTCACCTGGATTGCAGCGGCGAGATAGAATTACATCGTGAGCCTGTGGGCGCGTCTTTCGGGTCCACTCGGTAAAGTGAGCTGTCTCGATGCGTCGCACATCCGATAGGTTAAGACGGCCACCTTGAAGTTGCGGAATGGCGATGTATGCATATCCATTGGCGGATGCCGGTGGCGTTCGGTGCTCACAATCGAGCAGTACGATGCCAACATCGCGAAGCGACCGGACGCTCCAACTACGAGTCATGGCGCAGTCCCTTCAAGCGTTGTTGAATCTCGGCCTCGAGCTTTCTTCCCTCCAAGAACTCCGCGTCAAGTTCCGCTGATAACCGCTTCATCTTCGCCTCGAACCCCTCCTCGTCCTCCTCCACATCCTCCGCCCCCACATACCTCCCAGGTGTCAGCACAAACCCATGTCCCCGCACCTCCTCCACCGTCGCGCTCTTGCAAAACCCCGCCACATCCTCGTACGTCCCCGCCCCCGTCTCCCCACGCCACGCGTGGTACGCCCCCGCAATGCGTCCAACGTCCTCCTCCGTAAGATCCCGATGCACCCGGTCCACAAGGACTCCCATCTTCCGAGCGTCGACAAATAGAACCTGTCCACGCCGGTCCCGAAAGCGCTTGTCTCCCTTGTTGCGCGCCAGAAACCACAGACACACCGGGATCGTCACCGCGTAAAACAACTGCGCAGGAAGTGCCACCATGCAGTCCACGATGTCCGCCTCCACCAGGTTCTGCCGGATCACCCCCTCGCCCGACTGCTGAGACGACATCGACCCATTGGCAAGCACCACCCCAGCGACCCCCGTTGGTGCCAGATGATGCACAATGTGCTGCAACCACGCGAAGTTCGCATTGCCTACAGGTGGAGCCCCGTAGGCCCAACGGACATCGTCCCGTAGGTGCTCCCCGCCCCAGTCGCTCACATTGAACGGTGGGTTGGCGAGGACAAAGTCCGCTTTGAGCCCCTTGTGCAGGTCGCTTTGAAAACTGTTGGCCCACTCCGGCCCCAGGTTGGCCTCGATGCCTCGGATCGCCAGGTTCATCTTGGCTAGGCGCCAGGTCGTTGGGTTCCACTCCTGCCCAAAGACCGAGATGTCGCCGAGCTTGCCACCGTGGGCCTCCAGGAACTTCTTGGACTGCACAAACATCCCGCCCGAGCCGCAGCAAGGGTCG
>CAITRH010000611.1 GCA_903894755.1 uncultured delta proteobacterium | reverse complement strand
TTGCCCGCATGGGCAAGGAGGATGTCGAGGGAGAGGGGGTTGGGGGTGAGGTCTACGCGACATTGGGGCGCGGAAGCGGTAGATCGGACCTGCGGTTTTCAAGATGGGTTTGGTTTAAGGTCACAAGATGGCTCGGAACAGCGAGGGATCGGACAGAATCGGCGCGAGCGCACCGTGAAGGAGTCCCGCAACACGCGCTACCCCCTCGGGCTCGTCGAGCTCGTCCTGCCGACTCTCGATCAAAACATGCGGCAAACCGCGCGCAACGGCGTGGTGCGGCAGCGTGAAATCGACAGGACCGCGAAGCGAGTAGGGCTCGTTGTCTCCCACCGTAATGCTTTGGTCGCGTGAAAGCGTCTCGAGAAGCGGTCGGGAAATGCGTGCGTCCCGATCCCAAAGGACTCCAATCTGCCATGGACGTGCCACGCCGTTCATATGTGGCGTAAAGCTGTGCACCGAGATCACCGCAGGCGTCACCCCACGCGCCGCAAACGCGTCGAGCACCGTCGCCACGTAGCGGTGATACGGCCAATACAGCGCCTCCGCCCGCTCGCTGCGTTGGGTCGCGTCAAGCCCCTTGTTTCCTGGTACCAGCGTCCCGTCACTCTGCTCGGCCATGCAGGTCCGATCGCCTAGCGCGCGATTGCAGTCGATGACCAGCCGCGAGAACGAGCTCAGAACCGCCGTCGCCCCTAGACGCTCCGCTAGCTGTCGGGTCAACGCTTCGGCGCCAAGGTCCCAGGCAATGTGACGACCTAGGTCGGCGTCGCAAAGGCCAAGCGAGCCCAGCGCCTCGGGGACCGCATTGGCCGCGTGGTCGCAAAGAAGAAGGAGAGGCGACGTCCCCCCTTCGTTTGCCGTGCGATAGGCCGGTGGGTCGGAAGGCGACAGCAGGCTTGTCCTCCTCAAGAAATTCGACTCGATGCTTCTCATGGCGGTAGTGCGGTAACGTCTCGACCAGCCCCTTGGTGGCGACAACCGGAGCTTGCTTATAGAGGAGGCGGAGGCGTGGATGCGAACCCAGAACATGACCAATCCGGCCCGAGTGGGTGCCGTGCATCTTCCGGGGTGGCCCACACGTGATTGAGCTTGAGCAGTCGACGCGCTTCAAGGTCCTTCGTCGCCTCGGCGAGGGAGGCATGGGCGTCGTCTACGAGGTCGATGACCTGGAACGAGGTGAGCGCGTTGCTCTGAAGACCCTCAAGAGGCCCGACCCCGAAACCATGTACCGCCTGAAACACGAGTTTCGAGCGATGGCGGAGCTCCGACACAAAAACCTGCTCGCCCTCGGTGACCTCGTGGTCGAAGGCGACGCGTGCTTCCTGACCATGGAGCTCGTCGAGGGGATCGATTTCCTTTCGTACGTCTGGCACACGACCGCAGAGACCGTGTCGATGACCGGGACGCTCAAGTTCGTCTCGAGCGTGATTCCCGGCGTACGCATGCAGCCGTCACGTCCTCTCCGCGCGTCGCCCCAGCTCGATGCAGAGCGGCTTCGTAGCGCTCTGCGTCAGCTTGCCGTGGGGTTGAGCGTGCTCCATGCGGCAGGACGGGTTCATCGCGACGTCAAGCCCGACAACGTTCTGGTCACTCGCGAGGGACGGGTCATTCTGCTCGACTTTGGCCTGGTGGCCGACCTGGACTCCACCGAGGTGTCGCATGCCGAGGTGATGGGCACAGTCGAGTACATGGCCCCCGAGCAGGGGCTCGAAGACACCGTCGTCACGGCGGCCTCGGACGCCTACGCGCTCGGCGTGATGCTCTTTCAAGCGTTGACCGGACAGGTCCCTTTTTCCGGTTCGATCACGCAGGTGCTCACCGAGAAGCTGACCGTGGACTCGCCTCGCGTGTCCAGTCTCGCCCCCGACGCCCCGCAGGACCTCGTCGACCTTTGCGCCGCACTGCTCGCCATGGAGCCCCAAGACCGGCCGTCGGACGACGAAATCATGCGTCGGGTCGGCGTCTCTGCGTCGTCGTCGCGTCTTTCGCGCTCCTTCGCCGTGGGCACCGAGATGGCGGGACGGGGACGGGAGATGGCGATACTCGACACGCTCTTGTCCCATGTGCTCGCGGGCGGTCCGGCGGCGGCGACCCTTACGGGCGAGTCGGGCCTTGGCAAGACGGCCCTTGTGCGAGCGTTCCTCGCAAAGGTGCGCGAGCGCTCTGGGCATGCCGTCGTTCTCGAGGGACGTTGCTACGCACGCGAGGCGGTTCCGTTCAAGGCGATGGATAGCCTCATCGACCACCTGTCGACGCGATGGATGGACCTTGGCGACGAGGGCGAGAACCTGCTGCCCGACGAAGCGGCTCTTTTGCCACGTCTTTTCCCCGTGCTCGCGCGCGTGCCTTGGGTGGCCAAAGCGCCAGCCATGGAAGTCGTCGAGGACCCGCAGCTCCTTCGCACGCGCGCCTTTGCGGCGCTTCGGGACGTCTTCCGCCACTTCGCGGCCCGCCAGCCGCTGGTGCTGGTCCTCGACGACCTGCAGTGGGTGGACGACAACACGCTTCTTCTCCTTAGCGACTTGATGCGACCGCCCGATCCCCCTGCGCTGCTCCTTGTTCTTTCGTGCCGTCCCGAGGGGACTGAGCGGCTCCGTGGTCTCATCGCCCAGATGGCGGTCCGGTCGGCGCACATCGAGCTTGGTCCGCTTGGTCGAGAGGACGCGACCCAGTTGGCCTCGAGACTTCTTTCAGCGCCGTCCCCTGAAGTCGCGACGCAGATCGCGGTGGAGGCGGGGGGCAATCCTTTCTTTGTGGCGGAGTTGGCCGAGTACGTGAACGTGGGGGGGGTGAGCGACGTTCGAGGACTTCATCTCGACGACGTGCTTGGAGAGCGTTTCGCGCGTCTTCCGGAGCGGGCCCAGCGGCTCCTTGAAGTGTTAGTGGTAGCGGGCGAGCCGATCAGCCGACGGGCGGCGACGACGGCGACGACTCTCGAGCAGGTGCTGGTTCACGAGCAGGTGGACACGTTGCGAGCCGAGCGCATCGTGCAAGCCACCGGAGAGGGGGCGACCGACCGGCTGGAGCTGGGTCAGGAGCGTCTTCGAAGTGCGATCACGGTACGTCTTTCGGACGATCGACGGCGCCGCGTTCATCGTGCGCTGGTGTCGGCGCTGCAGCGGTGGGGGGAAGCGAACGACGAGAGGCTTGCGCGTCACTTGCTTGGTGCGGGGGATCCGGCGCGTGCGGGGGTCCACGCGCGTCAGGCCGCCGAGCAAGCCGCGAAGGCCTTCGACTTCGATCGAGCGGCGCGTCTGTACGAGTTTGCGCTTCGTGTGGGGAGCTTCACAGGCGACGAGCGACAGGCCTTGGGCACGTTGCGCGCCGAAGCGCTTTCCTACGCGGGACGTCCCGCTGACGCGGCCCGGGCCTTTGGCGACGCCGCTGTGGGGGCCGATCCGGTGCTCGCCTTTGAGCTTCGGCGACGCGCCGCTGAAGAGTACCTCCACGGCGGTTACATGACGGAGGGGTGGACTGCGATGCAAGAAGTCCTTGCGGAGCAGGGGCTGTCGCTATCGCGTTCGACCTTTGTCACGGTTTTTCGCGTGCTCTTCTTTCGGGCCCTTCTGTTTCTTCGAGGCTTTGGCTTTCGCGAGCGTCCCGTGGAAGCCATTGCGGTCGCCGATCTGGTGCGCTTCGACACGCTGTGGAGCGTCGCCTTCGGCATTGTGACCATCGATACACTTGTGGGGGCTGAATTCCAGACTCGGAGCCTTCTCGCAGCCCTTCGCCTCGGCGAACCGCGTCGTGTGGCTCGAGTCCTCGCCATGGAGGGGAGCTACCTCGCGCGGGCCAACGACGCGGTGCGGGCACGACGTGCCTGCGACCTATTTCGTCCCCTGGCCGAGCGCACCGGCGACGCCCTGGCCACCATCATGGGCCACTTGGCGCAGGGGAGCATCGCGTACTACGTGACGAACCAATGGCGTCAGACGGTCACCTCAATGAACGTCGGCGAGGCGGAGTTTCGTGCCGCGCGGGGCGGTGCCGGGTTCGAGGTTGACACGTGCCGCATGATGGCCGGTTGGTCTCGGCTTTACCTTGGCGAGGTGGCGGAGCTTGGACGACTGGTGCCACAGATTGTCCGAGAGGCCCAGCGACGCGCCGATCGTTGCACCGAAGTGAGCTTTCGATCGCGCTTCATCATGGTGCACCTGGCGTCCGACGACTCCGCGGCTGCGAAGCGAGATGTAGACGGGGCGATGGCCATTTGGCCTTCCACGGGGCGGTTCTCTCCGCAGGAGTTCTATGCGCTGCACTCACGCTGCGAGCTCGCGCTGTACGACGGAGATCCGGAGCGAGCCCACGAGGATCTCGAACGGCATCGTGGTCCGCTGTTTTGGTCGCTATTGCTCACAATCACGATGGTGCGGCTCGAGATTGATTTCCTCGAGGGGCGCATTGCGCTTGCTTTGGCGCAACGGCGCGAGGGGACTGCGCGAAAGAACGCGCTTCGACGGGCCAAGAAGCTCGTGTCGAGTCTTGCGGGGAGCGTTCCCATCGGAAAACCCCTCGCGCTCATGATCGAGGCTGGTCGCGCCCACCTTCTGGGAGACCGGCAGGGGGCGATCGAGGCGTTGCGCGAGGCGATTGTTCTGTTTGAAAAACACGACTCAAGACTGCTCATGGCGGTGGTGCAGTGGCGCCTAGGCCAGACGCTTTGCGGACAAGACGGCGGGCAAGAGGGGACCGCGCTCCTAGAGGAGGCAGAGGCGTGGATGCGCGGTCAGACCATTGCCAATCCCGCCCGGATGGTTGCCATGCATTTTCCGGGGTGGCCCTGCTGAGGGCGAAGAGGCAGCCATGGGCAATCGACTCGTTCCGGTGCTGGCAAGCTCACGGCTTTTCGGCGGCCTAGACCACGCAATGCTCGAAGAACTTGCCGAAACCGTCGTGGTCAAACGCCTAGTGAGAGGTGAGCTCCTTTGGCGCACAGGAGAAGTAGCCTCTAGCTTTTCGTCCATCCGCACCGGCATCGTCAAGATCGTTCGCAGGACCGATGGCGACGACATCATCGTGTCCCTGTTTGGCCCGCACGAAACCGTGGGGGACGTCGCAGCCGTCGAACGCGGGGCGTTTCCGGCCGACGCAGTGGCGGCAAGCCCCGAGGTCGAAGTCCTTCGGGTGCCCGCAGAACTGCTGCTCTCGCGGATCAAAACGGACCCGAAGGTAGCCGAGGCCATCAACCGGGCCCTCCTCGACCATACTCGCGCACTCCAGGAAAAAATCAGCGTCATGAGCGCTGGCTCGGTCCACCGTCGCCTCGCCACCCTGCTGCTCGGCCTCCTCGATCGCTTCGGAGACGAACTCGACGACAACACCTGGACTCTTCCCGTCGCCGTGTCCCGCGCCGAGCTTGCTGCGCTCATTGGTGCTCGAGTCGAAACCACCATCCGCGCCATTCGCTCATGGGAAAAACGTGGCCTTCTAGAGACGCTCCCCGACGGCTTTCGGTTCCCCAGTCGGCAAGCTCTCGTGACCGAGGTACAAAAGGCAAAGTGAGCTCCCCCTCCACTGTTCGCCTAAACCACGTCCAGATCGAGACCAGCCGTTTCTGCCAGACGAGGCTTTGGCCGAGGAGCCCACGCAGCGTACTCAAAGTACGAGAGCAGGCACCGCCGGCCAAAACGGAGGTTGGCGGGAACGGCGGGTTTCGAGATCGGCGTGGTTTATCCCACCAGATCCGCCTTTTGCAGCCGATCTGCCGCTCTCCACAAGGCGATGGACCCCAAACTCAAAGGCCACCCCACTGCGAACGCATAGGTCAGGCGCGCCCCCAGCGAATTGGCGATCCAAAATCCCACCGGACCCAATATGGATACCTCCGGATCCACCCCCGCGAGAATCCCAACACGCGCCGCCTCTGACGGATTCACTGCAGCTAACGCAAACACCAGCGATGGCGGAAGGCTCGTTTTCAGCAAAATCCCCATCAGCGCAAAGTCGTGCAGCGCCGAGGCCCCCGCCCACGCCACCAGTGCAAGTACCGTCGCACGCTCGGCAGTCTTCGCAGTCGCCGAAATGTAGAACCCGATGCCTGCAAATGCCCATATGAGCCCAACAGAGATCACTAAACACCGCGTCGCAATAGCAAAAAGACCAGCTTCTCCCCCCATCACGAGGCTCGCTAAACCCGACACCAGAAACAGCAACAGCAGCGGTCCTATCAACACCACCATCCGAGCCGCCAGGACTCCCACAAACCAGTCGAACCTACGACATGGTTGCACCAAGAGCAGCTCGAACAGTCCGCTGGTCCTCGCCCGCACGATCACCGTGCTCGAGGCAAAAAGCACCAGCAGTGGAATCGCCAGAACCAGCGCATGCGACACACTGAGCACTACGCGCGAAAGACCGCTAAAGCCCAGTACAGAAGACTCCCTCAGTCCAAACCAGACAAACGCTAGGAACAGCACCGCATAAAGCGCCGACGTAAACGCTAGCCACTTCGACCGCAGGGACTCCGCCAGCTCTAAGCGACCAAACGCCAGCATCGCACGGTTCATCGGCCCCCCGCTCGAAGGCGCGCCAACACCCGCGTCTCCACTTCATCGTACAACAGCCCAGCATCCCCACCCGCTGCCATGAAGCCAAAGTCCATCGGAGTCCGTGCCCCTTCCATGTACCGTGTGGAGGAAACCTCGATCCACTCTTTTCCGTCCATGTCCCGGGTCCAGCTCCCAGAAACGTGCAGACCGCGCTCGTGTGTCGCCCCAATCAAACAACCAAGATCGTCGAAAAACAAACGCTCCCCAGCGACCGTAGTCAGTTGCGCAGCCGTCGCTCGCTCGGATACAAGCATGGAGCAATGTGCACACGGCTGTTTCCCCCACACCGGATCAAGCGGACGCGGTCGCTCCTTCGCACACCCCAGCATCAAAAGAACTGCGACCACCCCGCAGAAACGCCAAGAGCGCACCATGTCAGGCCACACTCCGACACGCCGTCGCCTCCACCACCGGAGCATCCCCCACTACCTTTCCCTCGGACAGTTGCACCACTCGGTTTACTAGATGCCAAGCATCGTCCGCTCGGTGTGAGCACAGGATCAATACCCCTGTAGACCGCCTTTCATCCACCGCCTCGAAAAAAGCCCTTCGGGACACAGTATCTAAATTGGCCGTCGGCTCGTCACACAACAGCACCTCCGCCTCCGAGGCTAGCGCCATTGCCGCCATCAGCTTTTGCTTCATGCCCCCCGATAGGTCGCGAAATCGAACGCCATCCACAGATGCAAGTCCAAGCCTTGCCGCATAATCTAGGACAACCTTCACCGGTCTGCCACGAAGCGCGGACCAGGTCCGCAGTACCTCTCCCACCGGTGCATCGATCGGAGGCGCTAGTTGCGGTACATAGGCAACGCAGCGAAGCGCCTTTTCGGGCTCCTTGGCCACATCGATGCCGTTGATCAGCACAGTCCCCTCCGTGCGAACCAGTCCCGCCATGGCGCGAAGGAGCGTAGTTTTTCCAGAGCCATTGGTGCCAACAAGCGCAACTCGCTCTCCAGGGTCAATGGTCAAAGAGACCCCGTCGACCGCAGTTACGGCTCCAAAACGCTTGCAGACCTGGCTTAGGCGAATCATTGCAGGCTTATCTCAGGGACCTTGTGCAGCGGTGCCGGATCCACCAGGAGCTTTCGAGCCCCAACAAGCGGAAAGGCCCGCGCGACTGCATCCACAAGACCCAACGCCAACGTCCCCCTGAAGAATGCAAGCGATGGATGACGATCGGTCAGCTCGGTAGAAAGCTGACTGTAAACAAACGGTACGTCTCCCACACCATTGCCGTCGAGATCGTAGCCCTCGTACTCGGACCAATAATTCCCTCGGATGTCCAACGAGAGCGCATCGCCCCCCCCGTCTACGGCAACCAGGGTGATGTTGTCGCGGAACGCATTGCCTGAGAACACTATCCCCTTTCCAGAACTATGGAACCGTATCCCCACGTCGTTGCGGGCCAGCGTGTTTCTCTCGAACACCACGGGCTCGGCCGCGGAACGAGGGGTGCGGTCCAAATAGACTCCAGCGGTATTCGATAGGATCACGTTGCGCTCAAGCCGGATTGCGTCGCTCTCCTTGAATCCAATGCCCATCCCCGCGGCGCCATGCGCGCCGGCAAGAAGGGTCCCCTCTACACGAACCCTCCCGCTGTACATCACGAAGATCCCTACGATATTGCCGACCATGCGCGTGTTGCGTACCGTGCTGTCGTGGGCATACATGAGATGTGTCCCATACCTAGAATCGGAAACCACGTTGTCTTCGAGCAGCACATGTCGCGAGTACCAAACCACCATGTCGCGGGAGCGCTCCATATGGCATCGTCGCACCGTCGACCCGTCCGACTCCCACAACTTGATACCGTCTCCTCGCAGCGATAGATCCGTATCGATCCCGCGAACATGGGAGTCCTCGAGGAGACAACTCTTGCATTCCTCGAACGCAATGCCAAACAAATTGGAGTCGACAAAGGCGTGCTTGACCGTCACGCGATGCCCACGAGCCTTGATCCCCGCGTCTTCGGTGGTATTGCGACCTCCAGAGCCTCGAACTTCAAGGTGTTCCAGTGTGACGTCGTCGGCGTTCACGTCGATCACCGTCCCCACGTTGGAACCCAAAATCGTAGTGCCAGGTTGACCACGCAGCACAAGAGGACGGGTGATACGGAGTGTGGTGCGGTAGGTTCGGTTCAGGAGCCGTATTTCCCGAGGACCGCTTGGATCCTCCACCAGACGGCGCAGAGCCTCTCCATCCGCAGGCTCGTCAGCAGGCGCCAACTCTCTGTTCTCCGCGTCTGCCCGCACCAGCAATCCAACGCTCACGACAGCAACGCTCGTCCAGAGCGCAGCAAAACGCTTCACGGTGCTGCCTTGGGCAACCCTGCACGTGGCCCAATAAGCAGACTCGTACAGACCGCCCTGCACTGCGGCGCTCGTCCACACGAGCCGCAGATGCGGCGACGCAACACCAGCGCAACTCCAAGACATACGACCCCAGCGAGCGCCAGAAAGAATCCAAGCTCCGGCGTCGCAATGGTTCGGAACTGCCCTATCACCCCCTCCCCGAACATCTGTGGAGTAAAAACCTTCATGCGCAGTGGTGCTTTGGGATCGAGGTCGTGGCCAAATCGGTACAGCCAGTAGACACTGTCTGCAAGAAACCCGACGGGGAACGAAAGCCCAAGGAGCACCATCAGCGGAGATAGCTTTTTTCCGACTGCCAGTGCGACCAAAATGGCTCCGACTCCAAGGGCTCCGACACCGTACGCGGCCATCTGGCGCTCGAAGATGGCTGCGTCGTCGATGTGACCCATGCCAATGTAGTGATTGAGCATGTTGACCTCGTGGACATCCCCGGAAATCCCTGTAAGCGAGATGACCAGGTTCAGCCCCTTCGGATACTGCGGAGCAAAAAGGGTGAAGTGCCACCACGGAACGGTCAACGAGAACGCATAGAGCGCCGCTGCGGCAACGGCGAGAAGCACCACAATCCAGCGCTCTTTTATCCTGCGTTCCACAGAAACCAGGGGGAGTGACCTGTGCGGCTTGTCCTCGCTGACCTTATCCATGGTGCTGTCCTCAGGTCTCGTTGGCTTTCAGAAAACTAAGCAGGTACGGCAACTCTGTCTCCGGATTGACCCCTTGATTGGGCATGGGGGTAAAGTGCGTCTTCAGGAGCTCTCGTGCCGTTTCATCCTCTTTGACCATCACATCTGGACGTAGGATCATGCGGGACAGCCAGCGAATGTCCCGTCTTGCAGTGACCCCTTTGAGATCGGGTCCCACAAGCTTTCCTCCGCCAATTTTGTGACAGGCAACACACCCTTTTTCCGCAAACATCTCTTTCCCTTTGGCCGTGTCAGCTGCAGCGCTGCTGTACTTGACATCAGGGATCACAATTTGCGCAATACCTCCGGAAACACTTGGGGCGCCAGATGCCGCAGCCCCAGCCGGGGATGCCTCGTCCTTCTTGCAGCCCCCGGACAGCGAGACCGCGACCACACAAAGAATCGCATACCTCATGTTCCTACTTCGTTCCCTTGGGACGGACCAGGAAGTATCCTGCCATCTCCAAGTGAAGGGCCGAGCAGAACTCGGTGCAGTACATGGGGTAAACCCCTGGCATGTCGGCCTTGAACGTGACGTTCTCGTGTTTTCCGGGCTCCAAGCTCAAATCGATGTTGTACATGTTGATGGTGAAGCCGTGGGTTTGATCCTCCGATTGCTCCAGGCTCGTAATGTGGAGGTTTACCGTGTCCCCTTCTTCCACCACGATCTGGTCCGGGGTAAAGTGGCTTCGGATAGCGGTCATGTACACGTCGACCACATCCCCCTTACGCTCGATGCGCTCTTTTCCACCCACCGTTGCAAAGGGATCTCTCTTGCCAGTGTACGGATTTGTCCCGACTTTGTAGATCTTGATGGGTTTGAGCTTGTCCATCTTGATCATCTGGGAGTAATGTGGCTCGCCGATGCCAATGGGCATGTCGGCCAGGAGGCGCATGCGCTCCCCGTCGATGTCGATCAGCTGGAAATTCTGTGGAAACAGCGGTCCCACGTTGGCAAACCGGTCGAGGGACATCTTGTTCATCGCCACCACGTAGTGGCCATCAGGGCTCACCGTGTCGCCTTCGGCAGCTAGGATATGTCCAATGTTGTAATGGGCCGGAGTTTTGTCGACGACCTTGAGGTCCTTGAGCGACCACTTGGCAACAACGCTATCGATAAACACCGACGTGTACGCAAACCCCTTGTCGTCGAACACCGTATGGAGCGGCCCAAGTCCTATTTCCGCCTGGCCTCGAATCGAATCCTTGAAGGGGAGCACAGGAATCCCGTAGGCGTCCCTTGATTCGTACCGCTTCTCATCGATCAGTGCCTTGATCTTTGCAAAGCTGAACACTGTCGCATGCGTATCGAGCTTGCCACCAACAACGATCTCCGTGCCATCGGGGGTAACATCGACACCGTGCGGACTCTTGGACTCGCCAATGAGATGAAGGACCCCCTCGGACCCGGCCACTGCCAGAGGCAGAACGCGAATGCCTTTGATGACGGTCCCTTTGCCTGCTGCAATCAGGGCTTCCGCTTTCTTCCAGTCGATCACATGGAGGTAGTCCATGTCGTTCTGCGACGCTCCGGACTCGATGGGAGGCTTTCCGTCCAGCGTTCCTCCAATGGCCATTTCCGTGTTGAACGAGTTGATAAAGACATAACCATCGCTCACAAGCTTGCCCGCATCGGCAAGGTCTTGGGTGTACGGTGGAAGCTCCACAGCCCAACTGGCGTCCTTGTCGATACGTCCCTTGGTACGGTCGAATTTCCAGAACATCGCCAACCCGCGGTACTTGTCTTTGTACTCGCTCAGTGGAGCGTATTCACGTCCAAGTGGAGCCGGGTATTGGCTGGTTTCGATCACATAGTCGGTGTTGGGGGTGACAAAGGCGCCTCCATGGTCGCTGGCAACGAGCGGATTGGCGACAATTTGCTTGGTCATGAAGTCTTCGAGGTCGATGACTGCCACCCTTGCGTTTGCCTTGTCGTTTACAAACAAGAACTTGCCATCGTAGTCCCCCTTGGTCTCGGAGAGGTTGGGGTGGTGCACGTCCGCCCACGTGAGGGCGTGAGTCCCCTGTTTTCCCTGCGCCAGCACCTCGTTTCCATCGTTGCCACCGTAGCCATATCCCTGCCATGGCTCGGGAGTGAACACACCAATGACCTTGAGCAGGCGCATTGAGGGGACTCCAATAGCAAGCACCTGTCCGGATTGGCCACCCGATGCGAAAATCATGTAGTCATCGAGTTTCCCCGTGGGCATGTAGGTGCGAAGGGCTGCCTCTACGTCAGCCTCGCTCAACCCACGCTTGGCCATAAGGTCCTTGACTGAGGTGGAGGCGCCCACCGACGCGGGCGGGGTTGGACCCGCCTTGCTACATCCGTACACCGCCGCCACGACGATGGCTGCTCCCCCGATGAGTGCGCTTATCAGCTTGACCTTCATAAAACCTCTCCCTCGCTGCACAAGGCATTTCTCGAAGGACCCCCTTCGACGCCTGGTTCCAGCTTGAGAGTGGTTTAATGCCGCTTGGCTGCGTGACCATGATTTTTGTCATATCGCGCTCTCACGCTTGGTTGACAGCAACCCTAGACGCATGCGCGCGTCACCTCGCTTGCTTACCGCGTAGGAAGGGTCGTTGCGCGCGTCACCTCGCTTGCCCACCACGTCGGAAGGGTCGTTGCGACCGCCACCTCGCTTGCCCACCGCGTCCGAAGGGTCGTTGCGACCTTCACCTCGCTTGCCCACGGCGTAGGCGGGGTCCTTGCAGCCGCCACCTCGCTTGCCCACGGCGTCGGAAGGGTCCTTGGCGCGCAAAACACGCGATAGGACTGGGAGTTCCAGGCACTTACGCCCTCGCTGGGGCGGCAGGTAGTGGTGCGATGGCTGTTGGCTTGGGCTTTGGGCCTTGGACAGAATACCCTTTGGCTAGACCGCATGAACCTGACGCTTACTCCAGCAGTCCCGGCGCCAACATCGCCGCAAAGCGGTCCGGGCGACGCACCCCCTCGCTCTCGAACACTTTTCGGGCCTCGGCAACGCGCGCGGCATCGCCCAAAAGCACCCCTTGGCACCAGCGACTTGCCGCTGCATGGAGCTTCATGGACGCCCCTTCGAAGGCCCGCTGGGCCAGTTCCGCGGAGCGCATTGCCTCCTCGCGATGGCCTCGTTGCGCCAGGACCCCGGCGCGCAACTGCGCTGCGAAGCCGTCCGAGACTCCATACCCTTCGCAAGCGAGGCGCTTTGCGATGGCCTCCGCAGCTAAGAGCAGTTGCGTTCGCTCGGTGCCTTGCAACTGGGAGGCATAGGCAAGAGATGCACGCCCGCGGAGGTCCCATGCTATCAAGCGAATGATACTCATACGCAGCAACAGGGAACGACGAAGGGCTGTCCAGTGCCCCTCCATCCACGCGACGGCTGCCTTTCGATCCCCGCGGTACAATTCGAGCTGCGCCCGACCTATCATATGAAAGTAACGCTGCAAAGTGAAGCGCGATGGTAAGACCTTGGCTACCTGTTCGAGTTCGCTGTCGGCAACATCTAGATCGTCCTGAGCCAGACGGATCCCGAGAAGTGGGGAGGTGCGCAAGTTACAGATACCAAAAACATCGCCGACAGCTTCCATTTCGCGAAGGGTGGGCAGGACGCGCTCGGAGAGCTCACGCAGCTCTCCCAGGTTCAAGAGCCCTCGAAAAGCAACTGTGTATACCGTTGCCCGCGCCCATGTCTCCCCGGTGCACTGCTCGAAGAATATCTGGGCCGCTTCGAGAAGATGCTTTCGCCCAAGGGGCCAGTCCCCAAGCCAATAGTAGGCAAAGCCTCTGGCCGCAGCCAACCAGCCCTGGGCATCGGGAAGGGAACACCGCTCTACCAGACGCTCCGTTTGGGAGAGAAGTTGAAACGTCCGAACTTGCGTCTTTCGCCCCAACGACGCCGAAAAGCACGTTTCGAGCGCGAACGCGCGAATGAGCGGCAACAGGTGGCCTTCGTCGAGGGAACGGAGCAATGCACGCACCTGGAAATAGCTTCCACGAACGTTGTCGGTCATGGACAGCCCCGCTCCTGCTGCAGTCAGCGCTTCGGTGCGAAGGGCTTCGCCCGACAAGCGCTCCGTCCCTTGGTTTACAGTGTCTACTCGCATGCCTCGCACGCGCAGGACCAGCCGCGCCATGAGAAGAGCCAGAAGCGCGACCCAGGGCGACTTTGGCACGAAGTAGCCAAGGGACCGAAGCACCTCCTCGAGCAGTGCGTTGCCCCTTTCGAAGTGCCCGCTGCACAGGAACTCCTCGGCAGCCCGCCTCCTGAGAACCAGCGCATTCCTTCTGTCCAGATCCACTGCGGCCAACCGCAGTCGCTGCTCCGCCGCGAGGGGGTACCGACCCGCATTATGCAAAGCGTCCGCCAGCTTCTGTCCCCATTCCTTTGCCTCAGGAGCCTCGGGCCCCGCGACCTCCAGCAATCTCTCGTAAAGCTTCACGGCCCGGTCGAAGGCGAGAGCCCCTTCGGCCTTGCTCGCCGCAAGCAGTGCAAACTCGATTTCCCGCTCCTTGTTGCCTGCAGCAAAGAAGTGCTCCGTAAGCACATCGGGGTCGTCTTGACCCGCTGCCAGCAGCGCCACAGCCAACCGTGCGTGCAGCCCCCTCGTCGCTTCGGGTTCGAGACGACCCAGGACTGTCTCCCGTACCCGGTCATGGAACGTATCGAGCGCAGAGCCACCGAGCCTCGTGCGAATCAGATGCTGCGCCCGAAGTAGCGCCACCCCCCTTCGCGCGGCATCTCCCTTGAGTCCCGCCACATAAAGAGCCACGTCTTCACTCACCAGCCCCCCCGCAACCGCCACCACACGAAGCAGTTCCACAGGCTCGTCGGGAAGCGCCGAAATGCGCTGATACAGGGCATCATCCAAGCGAAGGGGCAACCCCTCCACAGCCCCGCCTGTCTCGGCAAAGCGAACCAGCTCGTCGACAAAGTACGGGCTCCCTTGCGACTCCTGCGCAATGCGCTTGGCAAGAGTGTCATTGGACTCCCGCAACAGTTGGACGGCAAGCCGCTCTGCATCCTCCGCCTCGAGAGGCCCAACTCCGATCGTTTCTTGGCGCACTGCGGTCAAGTCTCCCACGCGCGGGTCCCGCAGCATCGTGAGAAACGGACTGGCCTCGGCCTCCTCCGTGCGAAAGCTCAGAAGCACCAGCAGCACCGGGGGATCGGGCGGACGGAGCACCTCCGCAAGCATTTGCGCACTGTCCGTGTCTCCCCACTGCAGGTCGTCGAGCCACAACACCACTGGATTGCTCATCGCCAAACGATGGAGAAGCTCCCGGAATGCACGAAGCGCACGACGACGGCGCTCCTGTGGATCGGCAATGGGGATGACCCGTCGCGGCACCGCAGCCACCGCAGGAACCCGTTCAAGCACGGGAAACACCCGGGTCAACGACAGTATTTCGACGGGCAAGAGGGCCGACGCTTCTTCTTGTGGCAACCCCCGAAGGTAGCCCGACAGGCCGTCCACCAGACTGTCGAACGCTTTGAACGCGACATTCTCCCGCTCGTAGCAGCGCCCGGCGAACACCACGGTGCGTGCATCGCAAGCCAGTGAGTCCACAAAGCGCTGCAAGAGAGCACTCTTGCCCATCCCGGTGCTGCCATGCACCCAGACCACCGCCGTCTGGTTCTGTTCCGTGTGGCGAAATGCCACGCGCAAGCGCTCCATGTGTGGGTCCCGTCCTACCAAGAGGACCTCCGCCGTGCCGCCGGTCTGCGTGACCTGCTGGGTCCGCTCCTGAGGCCCTCCCAGACGTTGCAGCAGTTCCGGACCACCCGGTCGTTGCTTCGGGTCGTGACGGAGCAACTCGACACAGAGAGCATCGAGATCGGGCGGCACGACGGCCAGTGAGCTCGGAGGCTTGACGTCGAAACGCTGCTTGTCTAGGAGGATTTGCAGAAAGTTCCCTTGGAAAGGCAGTATTCCCGTGAGAGCCTCGTACAGCATGCTTCCGACACTGTACCAGTCCGTGGCCTCACTGAGCTCCCCGCCAGACGCCTGTTCGGGCGACATGTATTCGGCCGTGCCGACCACAGCGCGACTGACCGCTTCCTGCTGTTCCACGTTGGTGACCAGACCAAAGTCGAGCAACACCACCCGTCCTTCGGGCGTTACCAGCACATTGGAGGGCTTGATGTCCCGGTGCAGTTTGCCTGCGACATGGAGGGCAGAGACGCCTGCCACCAGTTGACGCAGCGCTAGGCGCAACTTGTCCACATCGCAGCATCCCGTGGAGGTGGCAGGTGCCACGGGGAGCATTTTTGAAAAGCGGTAGGAGGCATCGACGGTGGCTGCGAAGGCCATCCCGCTGTCACCGCGGACGCTGCGGACATAGCTGAGGAAGTCGTTTCCTTCGACGAGCTCCATGGTGAAGAACACCTGACCGTGGTCGGTGACGAAGTCATAGAGGGCTGCCAAGTTGGGGTGGGAGACGTCGGCCAAAGCGCGGAACTCGTTTTTGAAGCGGTAGAGTGCCGTGGGGTCCATGCGCTGCATGGTCTTGAGGGCCACGGGCATATCTCGTACTTTATCGTGGGCTTCGTACACCACGCCCATGCCACCCGCCCCAAGGCGGCGGAGCACCTTGAAGCGGTTCGTCCCCGTGAAGTCACCGGTAATCGGTTGAAGTGATGACATAGGTCTTTCCTTATCTTTAAGGCCCCGCGGCGAGTGAGGGGAGTCTCATCGCACCGGCCAATGCTCCTCATCCAAGAGCATCTGGTCGGTGTATGGACATTCCTTTGGAAAGATAGGCTCGTTGAGCTCGGTTTCTTGCACCGCAATGTGGACCGCATCGGGATAGGCCTCGACGATCGCACTGGCAAGGAAAGGCTTGAGACTGGGGCTCAGTCGAAGCTCACGCCGTACTTGAACGCGCTGCTCGACGATGGAACCTCGCCAGCTATGGGTACGTCGTTCCGGTTGATACTGCCACTTCAAAAGATGGGCGATCAGGATGTTCAGGCGGCTGACAATTTCATTGCGCTCGCGCCTCCCCATGGACTCAAGCTCCTCCACGAGATGTTGCTGATCCACTTCTCCAAATCTGCCTTCACGGAGAAGTTGGGCGTGGCGGTCAAGCCATGCGTGATAGTCCCGATGGTAAAGTTCAGATACGGACTGCATGGCGTGAGACTCCAAATGGGCGGGGCTTCGATCCACTTTGCAGGTAACGCGAAATCGGTTCGATCTCAAGTGCAAAGATCGGCCAGTGGAACGCGCACATCGTTTGCCCAACGCGTTCCAAGGGTCGTTGCGACCGCTACCTCGCTTGCCTAACGCGTTCCAAGGGTCGTTGCGACCGCTACCTCGCTTGCCCACCACGTTCCAAGGGTCCTTGCGGCCGCTACCTCGCTTGCCCACCGCGTCGGAAGGGTAGTTGCAGCCGCCACGTCGCTTGCCCACCGCGTCGGAAGGGTCCTTGGCGCGCAAAACACGCGATAGGACTGGGAGTTCAAGGCACTTACACCTTCGCTGGCTCGATAGGTAGCGGTGCGGGCGCCGTCGGGTGCGGCTCATCGGGTTCGGAGGCTCGGCCTGGACGGCGGTTTGACGGACGGACCTTGCTCGCTGCGCTCTCGTTGCCGATCAGCCGGAACGTCGCCGACAGCCAACCGGCTCCGCGAGCGAACATCGCGTCGCTTTCCGCAAGGGCGCTGGTTTTGGCGTCGAGGGTCTGCTGGGCCTCGCGCACCTCTCGGGCTACGTCTTTCAATGCGGCCTGCAGTGTAGCGATATGGGTCTCGAGATCATCGACCCAGGCTGTCGGATCGACCTTGACCCCCTTGCGTATAGGTTTCGGCCACTCGACCGATGGGTCCTTTAGAGCGACAACGAGCTTTTGGGCCTTGGACAGGATAGCCTTTGGCTCGTCATCAGCCCGCCCCTCGATACCGAGCACCTTCAATTGGGCACTTCCAAACGTGCTCTCGACCGTAGCGCGCATGGCCACCACCTCGGCAGTGAGGGCTGCTGCTGCCGCATCCCGAGTCTCCCGTGGGGCCGCGTCGTCAGAGAGCTCTCGATCGTGAGCGTCGCTGGCCGCCTTCATGGTTTGCGCGCGCGCCTGCATCGCCCGTGCGATCAGATGCGCCGCCAGCCCGAGATCGGGGAGCGTTTCCTGCGGTTTGAGGTAGGGAGTGTAGGTCTCTGAGAACGCATTCTGCACCTGCGCAGCCTCGATTTCTGCTGCCGCCACCACCAGTTCGATTGCGCCCAATCTGTCGGTTACCTGCTTGGCCATGTTAGACGTGCCTCGTTGTTGTCCAGGCGCGAGGTTAGGGCGGAACGTCGCTCAAGGGAAGATGAAACGGCTCGATCGAGAGTTTGCGCCCACGATTTTGCTCTACTATCGAATGGGCCAGGATTTCCTACTTCGGCGGCGGCGGCAGTTTGCACGTCGGATCGCAGTAGGCGGACCCGTCGCACTCTTCCCCGAACTTCGACTGTACGCGACCGTCTCCGCAGTAGGGAGCAAAGATACACGCCGTGGTGCAGATGCCGGTCCCGTATGCGGTGGACGCCGCCGCGTTATTCTTCCCACTGTCGCACTGCTCGGGGCCGTTCTTGATCGCGTCGCCGCAGTATCCGGCCAGCGTGCAGTTCGGATTGCACGTGCCGTAGGTTCCGTCGTTCGCCCCGTTGTCGCACTCCTCGCCAGAGTCCTTGTATCCGTTGCCGCACTTCAGACGGCAGTGGATATCGCAGGTACTCGTCGCCGTGCCGTTGCTCGTACCGTTGTCGCACTGCTCGGGAGTGTCCAGCGTGCCGTTGCCGCACGACACCAACGGGACAAAGGCCTTGCAATCTAGCGTGCACGAGCCCGGCTGTCCGCTGTTGATGCCGTCGTCACACTGCTCGCCGTACGCGCCGTCCACAGCCTTGTCGCCGCAATAAGCGGCCGGCGTGCAACGGTTGGTGCAGAGCGCCGCGCCGTATGCGGTCGCGCTGTTGCTCGTACCGAGGTCGCACATCTCCGGGGGGGTCGTGACCGTCTTGTCCCCACAGTAGGGGGCGGCCGTGCAGTCAGCCTTGCACGTGCCGTAGCTGCCGTCGTTCCTACCGTCGTCGCACTGCTCGGCGCCGTTCTTCACGCCGTCCCCGCACCAGGGGCCGAGGGTGCAGTTCGTGTTGCACTTGGCGTAGCCCCCCGTGTTCGCCGCTGTCCCGTTGTCGCACTGCTCGCCGGGGTCCTTCACGGCGTCACCGCACTTGAGTTTGCAGTCCGCGCGGCACTTGTCCCCAGTGGAGCCGTTCGCCACGCCGTTGTCGCATTGCTCCCCGGTGTCGATGAGACTGTCGCCGCAGCGCGGACCCAGAGTGCAGCCGATGGTACAGTGTCCATAGCCTGCACCGTTGGTCGCCCCCTCGTCGCACTGCTCGCCGTTGGAGACGACCGCGTCGCCGCAATACGGGGCGAAGACGCATCCTGGGCCGCAGACGCGGGACGAGCCGCCATAGGTCATGGCATTGACGCCGTTGTCACACGCCTCCGGGGGCTTCTCTTCGATGGCATTGCCGCAGAAGGGGCCGCGCGTCATACAACCTGGCATGCACCCTCCATAGCTGCCGTCGTTCTTGCTGTCGTCGCAGACCTCGCTGCCCACCACCTTCCCGTCACCACAGACGGGCAGGCAGAGGGAGCTCGCCTTGACGAAACCTCGCAGCGTGAGCTTGAAGTTGGACGCGTCCGTGTGCCGCTCTGCGTGGAAGAGGGCGATCTCGTAGACGTGCTTGTCGACCATGCCGAGCGCCGTCGCCTTGGTCGCGTCGAGCGTGAATGACCCGGTCTGCGGCGGGTGAAGGCCGCCGATGTCCAAAGCAAGCTTGTTGTTGATGAACACCCAGACATCGTCATCGCCGCTGAAGTCCAACGTGGGCGACTGCGTGGCGTCGTAGGTAAACCAGTAGCGGAGCTCGGTGGCGAAGGCGAAGTTGTGCGAGGCCGCCTGGTTGCCCCAGCCGCGCCCGTCGATCGGATAAAAGCCGCCGGTGCTGCTGTAAGGCTCGTTCGTGGCACTGTCGAACACATACGAGTAGTTGCCGGCCGTCCCCAGGCGCGTGAGGCGCAGCTGTACGTTGTCGATACGTTGAGACCGTCGAACGGGGACAGTATTGACGCTGATGTCGATGTCGCTATACCAGTCGGTGAAGTCCGTTGCGCTCGTCAGTTGACGGCCACACGTGGAAGTCAAGCCGCTCCACTGGAACACGGGGACCCGGTTGACCAGGCTCGACTGCACCAGTCCCGCCGTGATCCGGTCGCATCCGTAGCGTTCATAGTCGGGGTGGTTGGTAGAAGCAGCGCCGTTGTTCCAGTACTTGAAGTCGCGCAGGACGACCGGGATATCAATGTGATCGGGCGGGGCAGCGACCTGCTTGGTGCAAGTGAACCCATCCTCGATTGTGCACGTCTTCGAGCAGCCGTCGCCGTCATTGACGTTGCCGTCGTCGCACTGCTCGTTGGCGAAGTCGAAGAGGATGCCGTCTCCGCAGCGTGCGACGCAGGAGCCTCCCGGACACTGTGGCTCGAGCAGACAGTCTGGGGTGCAACCATCGAGCGAGACGTTGTTGCCGTCGTCGCACTGCTCGGTCCCCTCGACGAAGCCGTTGCCGCAGACCGTCTCCCGGCAGACTTGGTGGAGCGGCACGGTGGTGGTATACGAACAGTTGTAGTGGTGTACGGTCGTGTGCGGTTGCGTGGTCGAGGCGGTGGTCGGGTTGACGACGTCGGTACGCGACTGCAGGCGGCAGTTTGAGCTGCAACCATCCAGGTCAGTGGTGTTCCCGTCGTCGCACTGCTCGCTTCCCGCGACGATCCCGTCCCCGCACCGCCGCGCAACGCAGCGAGCGTTCGAGGTCGGACACTGCCATCCCGTTTCGACCAGGCAGGACGATGAGCAGCCATCGCCTGGAAAGGCATTGCCGTCGTCACACGTCTCGTTCCCAGAGATCTTCCCGTCGCCGCATCGGACAGTGGACGTACAAGGCAGGCCGGGCGTGAGGCAGACAAAGTTCAGTTCGAGTTTGCAGAGCGCGCTGCAGCCGTCACCGGAGGTCGTATTGCCGTCGTCGCACTGCTCGACGAGCACGAGGTCGACTTTTCTGTCACCGCAGTAAGCGATGCGGGTGCAGGCGTTGCCCGCCGTGGGGCAAGTCCAGCCGGTCTCGACAGTGCAAGTGACGCTGCAGCCGTCGCCTGGGGTCGTATTGCCGTCGTCGCACTGCTCGACGCCGGACAGGATCGCGTCGCCGCAGACGTTGGCCGGCGCTTTGGTGCACGGTCCCCCCGTTCCATTGGCGGCCAGTGGGCAGGTGTAACCCGGCTCTACGAACGTGCAGTCTGCGCTGCAACCGTCGCTCGCCACAGTGTTGCCGTCGTCGCACGCCTCGCCGGGGTCGATGCGCCCATTGCCGCAGATCCAAGTCTTCACGCAGGTCCTGCCTGGCGAGGGGCACGCATAGCCCGGCTCCAACTTGCAGACCCCGGAGCAGCCGTCCCCCGGAATGGCATTGCCGTCGTCGCACTCCTCCCCCTTCGCTTGCTGCACCACGCCGTCGCCGCAGTACTCGAGCGTCACGCACGGCTTGCCAGGCGTAGGGCAGGTCCAGCCTGTCTCGATCTGGCAGGTGACGCTGCATCCGTCGCCCGCCACCACATTGCCGTCGTCGCACTGCTCGACATTGTTGACGGTCCCGTCGCCGCACACGGGCGTGGGGTTCTTGGTGCATGGCTGCGCGGGGACACTGCATGCGTAACCCGACTCGACCTGGCAAGTCGACGAGCAGCCGTCCCCGTCGAGCGTATTGGCGTCGTCGCAGGCCTCGCTCCCGTCGATCTTCCCGTCCCCGCACGTCTGCTGCACAGTAAAGATGCAAGGTTGCGCAGGCGTTGGGCACGTGTACCCGGGCTCGATCTGGCAGACCCCGGAGCAGCCATCGCCTGGCTTGCTGTTGCCGTCGTCGCACTGCTCGGCGGAATCGACTTTCCCGTCCCCGCAGACGTTCGAGGACGTCGTCGTGCAGGTGTCCCCCACGCACGCGTCGCCCACGGACACGTCGCCGACGGACGCGTCGTCTACTTCACCAAAGATGCTTCCGTCGGGATAGCGTACGGCCGCATCGCCGGGCCGTATGGATACGTCGACGCCCCCTCCGTCGTCCGTGCTCTCGTCCGTAAAGGTCGAATTACTACTCCCATTGCCACCGCACGATGCCACTACAAACGCGCACAGAACGGCGCCAAATCCGACGGGCCAACGCATGCTACACCTCCGATACCTCTACGGTACGTGGTTCGCCACGCTATGCAACGACCTTGAAGAGGCGACACGATCTTTCATTGGGGAGTGGCAAGGCTCCCGCGTGATGTTGCGCCGCGTCACGCCGCCGATTGCTACGGTATGGGACGTGGCCCGTCCCGTCGCGCCTGCCCCGCGTCAAACAGCCCGGCGTCGAGCGGCCGATACACCAGGGTCAATGCCACCTCGGACATTGCCCCCTCCGTCACATTCACTTCCTCAGTCGCTTCCGTCTCCAGCGCAGCCAGACGACCATGCACTTGCACCCGTCCAACAGGCACGCCCGAAATGCGAAACCGCCCCGCCTCGTCGCTCACCGTGTGAAGCGGATGCAACAACGCATAGACGTCAACCCGCAGAAAGTCACTTCCCATCCTGTCGGCCAGCGTGAAGTACCCAGGATGCGGCGGGTACAGTTTCACCGGGTCCCCATGCTCTTCAGGAGGCGCAATGAGCAGCGCAGGGGACGGTGCCTGCAGCAGCGACGGCCCCACCATCAGACGGGATCGGTTCACTACCTCGAGACGCTGCCCAAAGGTCATGGTCACCGTCCGGCTCCCAAACGAGCACCGCTCGAACACAATGCGCCGCGCCTCGCGAAGCTCAGGGACAAACCCCTTGTAGCCAGTGACTGCCACCACCACGTCGGCCAGTCCCCTCCCCTCCCCTACCGCCCCCTCCCGAAACAACGAGCCATACATTGCCTCCGCCTCAGGACAACGCGAATACCCCTTCCCCTGCATTTGAGGAGCCCGCGGTCCCTCGACCCGCACCCGCCCTTCGATAGTCCCCGTAGGCCCCGTGTACACAGGTAGACCTCCGGGGTTCAGCACCGCTAGGAGCTTTGCCTCTGGAATGCCAATCCCGTTTGTAGGAGAAAGCGCCGATTCGACAGCGTGAGCTGGGGACACCGGAGAGGTCCTCTCCGGTGGCTCTTGGGTGCGACAGCCAGCCAACAGTGCTGGCAGCAGAAGCAGAAACCTTCCCTCCACTGCCAGGTTACCCCGTTAGCCCGGCGACAGCGCGGCAGCGACAGCGACATCGAGCGTGTCGGACGGCGCCACCCCCAACACGATCACCATCACGGCCGACAGGATCACTGCGGCCACCACGTATCCAGAACGCATGGGAACCGCCACGGGAGCCCCAACGGCAGGTTCCCGCATGTACATGTACACCAGCACACGGATATAGTAATAGGCGCCCAGAACGCTGTTGAGGAACGCAACAATGGTCAGGACATAAAACCCGCTCTCGACCGCCGCGCGGAACACGAACCACTTGGCAAAGAACCCCACTGTTGGCGGGATCCCGGCAAGCGACAGCGCGAAAAACGCAAGGGGCAACGCCACGGCCGGGTGACGACGTCCGATACCGGCGAGATCCTCGTAACTGACCGTTTCACGCCCGCGGCTTCCACAGAGTACGAGCGCGGCGAACGCACCTGCCGTCGAAACCGTGTACCCAAGCAGGTAGAACAGCACGCTCGCCCCAGCCTGCTGCGGCGCCCGCATGGTCGCCACCACACCCACCAGAAGGTAGCCCGCGTGCGCAATGCTCGAATAGGCGAGCATGCGCTTGACTGACTCCTGCCGTCCCGCCACCAGATTGGCTACGGTCATGGTCAGCACCGCAATCCCTGCCAGCACAGGAGGCCACCCCGCAGACCAGGACATCGATTGCGCATCCCCAAACGCCGTGAGCAGGATACGCAGCATCATGGCAAAGGCTCCCGCCTTCACGACAACGGCCATATAGGTGGTCGCAGGGGTCGGCGCTCCTTCGTAGGCGTCCGGTGTCCATGCGTGGAATGGCACTGCGCTCACCTTGAAGACCAGGCCCACCAGAATGAGCACGAGCGACGTGACAACCATGGGGTCTTTGACGGCCCCTGCACGCAGCACCTTGCTGATTCCAGCGAGGTCCGTGTGCCCGGTTGCACCATACAGCAGCGCAAAGCCGTACAGCAGAATCGCGGCAGCAAAGGACCCCAGCAGGAAGTACTTGAGTGCTCCCTCTGTAGCCCTTGGCGACGCTTTCCGAAACGCAGTCATCGCATAGGCCCCGAGCGACATGGTCTCAAGCCCAAGAAACAACGTCAGCAGATCTCCCGATGCCGACACCATCATGGCGCCGAAGGTGGCAAACAGGAGGAGCGCGTAAAACTCGCCGCGATCCAGCTCGTGCTCGGGAAGGTATCCTCCTGCAGTCAGCGCTGCGAGAGCGCTCCCCAGGCACAAGAGCATCTGGAAAAACAGCGTAAAGCGATCGAGCAGGAGCCACGGTGCAACGGCTTCGAGTCCCTTGAGGTTCTCGAGACCGTACATCCATAGCCCCGCTGCGGTCAGCCCGGTGGCGAACAGCACGATGGTCGAACCGAGGGCCATTCCCCCTCGGCGGGACCCAAACGCCTCCGCCAACATGATCAGGAGAGCACCGAAGCCAAGTACCAAGAACGGGGACAGCGCGAGGGCGAGCGGCATATTCGATTCCTACTTTCCTTGCACCGCAAGGGCGACCGGTGCCTCAGGCCTACGGGCCAACAGTTTCCCCGCCCCCTGGTAGAACCTAGGCGGCGGACTTGCCTCGATGCGCGCCTGCAGGTCGTCGCGCACCCGCGACACCGCACCATGGATCGGATCAAGGAAGATCTTGGGAAACAGGCCAATCACAAAGATCGCCAACACAAACGGTGCCAGCGCCACAATCTCGCGCCCGTTCACGTCGGGCAGGTGCTCGTTCACCGGGTTGGTGATGGGACCAAAGAACATCTTTTGTACCACTCCCAGCATGTAAAGAGCGCCAAGGATCACCCCGATGGCCGCTCCCACCGCCTGCACTCCACTGAAGTGCCCCAGCTTGTTGCTCATAAAAGTCCCGGTAATGACCAAGAACTCCCCTACGAAGCCGTTGGTTCCAGGAAGCCCAACGCTCGCGAGCGTTGCCACCACGAACAACGCGGCGTAGACAGGCATCGGTTTGGCCAAGCCTCCGAACTCGTCCACCATCCGCGTGTGCCGGCGGTCGTACACCACGCCCACCAAAAGAAAGAGCGCGCCGGTCGACACTCCATGGTTGACCATCTGGAGCACCGAGCCCTCGAGGGAGGACGGCGTAGCAGCAAAGATCCCCAGCATCACATAGCCAAGGTGCGCCACCGACGAGTAGGCCACTAGACGCTTTACATCGTCCTGTTTCCACGCGCACAGCGCTCCGTAAAGGATCCCACCAAGTACCGCCACCCCTGCAAGGTTGGCCGCAAGCTCCGCACTCGCCTCAGGGAACAGACCCAGGGAAAACCGAAGGTACCCATAGGTCCCCAGCTTCAGCATGACCGCCGCCAGGATCACCGAGCCTCCTGTAGGCGCCTCCGTGTGTGCGTCGGGAAGCCACGTGTGTAGCGGGAACATGGGAACCTTGATCGCAAACGACAAGGTAAAGGCCGCCCACAACCAAAGCTGCGTTTCACGCGGAAGCAGCACCCGCTGCAGATCGAAGTAATCGAAGCTCAGCTCCCCGGAGAGCTTCTGGTAGCTGAAGGCCAGGTACAGAATGGCCACCAGCATGAGCACAGACCCGAACATGGTGTAGAGGAAGAACTTCACTGCCGCCATGATCCGGTTTGACCCGCCCCAAACCCCGATCATGACGTACATTGGGATCAACATCAGCTCCCAAAATATGTAGAACAGAAAGAGGTCCATGGCGACAAAGGCGCCGATCATCGCCCCCTCGAGGAGCAGCAGCGAGAAGCACCAGTCCTTGATCCGCGTGTCGATGGAGCCAAAAGATGCGTACGTGGCAATGGGGACCACGAACGCCGTCAGCACCACGAGCCAGAGCGAGATCCCATCGAGGGCCACATGGTAATGGATCCCAAAGCGCTCGATCCAGAGGAAATCCTGGTTGAAGTGAAAGGCCCGTCCCATCGGAACCGACAGCAAAGGCACGGTGGCCGCCAACGTCACGAGCATGATCCCGAGTGTGGTGGCCTTCAGTGTCTTAACAGACTGACGCGGCAAGAACAGCACCGCCAGTGCGCCTGCGATAGGAAGCCCCAGGAGCCACGAGAGCAGCTTCGACCCCTCTTCGACAGGCGCTTCTTGCACCTCTGTCCCAGGCCACAAGCGCACCACAAACAGCGCAAACAGCCCAGACATCACCGCAAGAGGGATCCGCACGCCAGCGCCATGACGACGCGGCACGAGCGCTGCCACCCCAACGGCGAGCACTATGGGAAGGGCTCCGGAGACATAACGCGTGGCCAGCACGCCAAGAACCGCTAGAATTCCAAGACCCACGAGCTGCCCAGTGCCCAGTTTGGACGGGACCTCGGGCTGGGACGCGTGGAGAGTATCGACAACGGACATTAGTTCTGTCCCCCGTTCTGCCGCCCCATAGGAGCTATCTGACCACCAAGACTTCCAAGCTCCAACGTCGGTTCAGGCTTGGGGCGGCTCAACGAGATCTCTCGCCCCGCTGTAAATCCAAACGCATTCTTTACCTCGAGGCGTACAACTTGCGACTTCCCCAGATCGAGATGCACGCGGACTGTAGCCTGATCGGAAAACGTCTCTGTGTCGGGACGTCCATTCCCATCAGCATCCCACCGGTACCCATACCCCATTCCAGGCCCCGCCACGATCACGTAGTCGCCCGCCGTTTCTGTCACTACAGCTTCAGGATGCGGCACCACGAAGAACCATCCTATCGAGGTTAGCCCCACCACCATCATGGCGGCATAAACATGAACCACACCGTTTTGCAGGACTCGAAGCGCTGCACCGAGAGCAACAACCACAGCAGATGACACTTTGGCTAGGATGCCATCCACAATCCACTGGTCAAACGCTGCAGCGGTCTCCGCAAGCGAGTCCACGGCTGCCAGTACGGTCGCCTCGTAGAGCTCGTCGATGCGCCACTTTTCCAGCATCAACCTGTGCAGCCTTGGGAATGCCGCCGCAATGGCATCGGCCGGCTTGCGCTTTTGGGCAATGTACATCCAATACGCCACGGAGGTTCCTACTAGGAACGCCCCGACCCCTCCAGCAGCAAGGGGAAACTCGAGGTGCTCGCCCCCTGCGCGGACCGCAATCGTTCCGCTTTCCATGACATCTTTGAACACAGGCTCGAGCCAGTGTTCCATAGGAGGCAACGCAAAGATATGGAACCCAGGGTTCAGAAACCCAGCAAACACGGAGAACGCAGCGAGGATGACCAATGGCACGGTCATCGGCCAAGGCGACTCTTTGGGGGCGGGCCCCGCTACGATCTGCAGGTGGTCGTTCCCATGGTCCTTGTGGCCATGCTCGCCGTGTTCTTGCGCAGCAACCTCGGATGGAGTTCCCACTTTCCACCCGTTGAACTCGCCCCAGAAGGTACGAAAGTACAGACGGCACATGTAGAACGCCGTCATGGTCGCCGCTGCCACGCCCACTCCATAAAGGACCGGCCCTAGCCAGGTCGGAGGCTGGAACGCGTGGAGCCGTTCAAGAGTCCCCTTGAGCGCAGGGTGGTACTCGGAGCGGTTGATGAACGCCTTGAAAAGGATTTCATCCTTCGAGAAGAAGCCGCTGGTCCCGGGCAATCCTATGATCGCCGCGGTGGCCCCCAAGAAAGTCCAGTGGGTGAGCGGCATGTACTTGCGCAGACCGCCCATCTTGCGAAGGTCTTGGGATAGGTCGCCATCGTGGATCCTCGCATGCATCGCGTGGATCACACTTCCTGCACCAAGGAACAAGCAGGCCTTGAAGAAGGCGTGGGTGAACACATGGAAGAAGCCAGCGGTAAACGCCCCAACGCCAACCCCAAGAAACATGAACCCGAGCTGGCTCACGGTGGAATAGGCCAGCACCTTCTTGATGTCGTTCTGCACCAACGCAATGGTCGCCGCAAAGAGCGCGGTCGCGGCTCCAATGCATGCCACCATGGTCATGACAAAGGGCGACAGGACAAACACGAACGACATCCGACACACCAGGTAAATGCCCGCTGTCACCATGGTTGCAGCGTGGATCAGCGCGGACACCGGCGTGGGACCCGCCATGGCGTCAGGGAGCCATACGTAAAGGGGGATCTGCGCGCTCTTGCCGGTACATCCAAGAAGCAGCGCGAGTCCTACTGCTGTCGCTGCAGTGATAGTAAAGGGGCTCTTGGGCTGAAGGAAACTGAGTACGCCGGTGTATTGACCTCCTCCGAGAGGCCAGACGTGCACCTGGGCCGCCTCGTGCGAGCTGACCAAGTTGCTGGCGTGGTCGGCAATCCCTTTCCAGTCGAGCGAGCCGCAGTAGTAGGCGATCAGGAACATCGCGCAGATGAGGCCGAAGTCGCCGATGCGGTTCGCAAGGAACGCTTTCTTACCGGCGGCGGCGTTTTCTGCCTTTTGGTACCAGAAGCCGATCAGCAGGTACGAACAGAGTCCGACCCCTTCCCACCCCACGAAGAGGAGCGGAAGGTTGTCTCCCAGAATGAGCACCAGCATGGAGAAGACAAAGAGGTTCAGGTACGCAAAGAACCTGGCAAACCCCTCGTCGTGCTCCATGTACGAGGTCGCATAAAGGTGGATCAGGAATCCAACCCCTGTCACGACCAGCATCATGACGCCACTGAGGGCGTCGATACTGAAGCGGACATCGATCCCAATGGGAGCGGAGTCCTTGCCGCTGGTGGTCATCCATTCCCATGCGGTCCAAACCAGGCGCACGTGCTCGTCTTTGCGGGCGTGGGACAACGTGTCGAGGGCAAGAAACGACAGGAGTGCCGCTACGAAGCTGACACCGATGGCTGTGAGGGCCATCAGACGTACAGCATTGTTCCCAAGTCGCTTTCCCCAGATCCCGTTTATCAGCGCACCGAGGAGTGGCATCCCCAGAATTACCGCCACGAGGGTGAACGCGTCGGGCGGAAACAGTGTCATCAAGGCGTTGGTCATGGCACCGTCCGTCAGTTTTTCAGCAAGTCGGCTTCATCGGAACGCACCGTGCGCTTGAGCCGATAGAGAGAGAGCACGATGGCAAGCCCCACGGCTACTTCCGCAGCCTCGGCAGCGATCAAGAAGAACGCGAACATCTGGCCCGTATGGTTTTCGGGACGGGCCCGGTTGAACGCAACGAGCGCCAGATTGACCGCGTTCAACATCACCTCGATGCTGAGCAGGGTCATGAGTACATTGCGTCGGACCAAGAATCCCACGGAGCCGACGGTGAACAGCACCGCGCTCAACAGGATATAGTGCTCGAAGGGAACCATCTCAGTGTTTCTCCTGCGGTTCGACCGGCTCTGCAGGCAGAGCCTTGGACTCCCCCTGTTTGCCTTTGGCGACAGCGACGGCTCCGAGCACGGCAACCATGAGCAAGGCTGCTGACAGCTCGAAGGGGACAAGGCCGCTATTAAAGAGGTCCTTTCCAAAAGAATCGATGCTTCCAAACGCCCGCGGTGTCCCAGGAAGCACCACGTACTTGGCGCCTCGTACCACGAGCACCATGGTGGCCAGGGCGGCGAGCACAAACAGCACCCCGGAAAACACCCGTGGGTACAGGCCTCGCAGATCGCGCTGACTTGTGGCGCTTGGTCCGAGGAGCATGATCACGAACAGAAACAGCACCACGATGGCGCCAGCGTAAACAATGAGCTGGATCGCGGCGAGAAACTGCGCATGCAAGGCTAGGAAGAGTCCCGCCATCGCAAGGATAAGCACGAGGAGCCCCATGGCCCCCCGGATAGGATTGCGCGCGCTCACCGCAGCCAACGCTCCGCCGAGTGCAAGGGCGGCGCAGATATAAAAGTAGACCGTACCGAGAGTGACCATAGGGTGCCTTTCCAGCCTCTCAGGTGACCGTAAGCCTGGCGTTCTCTTTTTTGGTGTCGCCTCGCACGTAGGCCTCGAGCTCCTTGCGAAACTTCTTGACGAACCCGAGGGCCGGCATGGCCATCCCGTCGCCAAACGCGCAGATGGTGTTGCCCATGACGTTGCCGGCAATTTCATGGAGCGCGTCGATGTCCTGCATCGTGCCGCGACCGTCGAAAATCTTCTGTACCGTCCGATCGAGCCATCCCGAGCCCTCGCGGCATGGGGTGCACTGACCGCAAGACTCGTGGTGGTAAAACTGCATCAGATTGAGCATCGCCATGACCGGATCGGTTCCTTGTGCAAGTACCGTCACGCAGCACGTGCCGAGCATGGTTCCGGACGCTCGCATGGTGTCGACGCCAAGGGGGACATCGAGGACACATTTGCCGTGCCACGCGTGAAGCTTGGAGCCAGGGTCGGGAGCGCTCAGCGTGTCGGTGGGACGAAGCACGGGAGTCGAGGAGCCGCCGGGAATAATCGCGAAAAGCTCGCGGTCGCCTAGCACCCCTCCGCCAAGGTCGTAAATGAGCTCGCGCAGCGTAGGACCCACCGCAAGCTCGTGGACTCCTGGCTTCTTGACATGACCGTTGAGTCCATAAAGACGCACCCCGCCGTCGTCGAGGTTGTGCAGTGCCGAGAGCTTGGAGAACTCCTCGCAGCCGAGGCGAAACGCCGTCGGGACAATGGCCATGGTCTCGAGGTTGTTGACCGTGCTGGGACATCCAAAGGCCCCGACCTGCGCGGGAAACGGCGGCTTGAGGCGAGGCTCTCCTCGCTTGCCCTCGAGAGAGTTGAGGAGGGACGTCTCTTCTCCGCAGATGTAGGCGCCTGCGCCACTGTGCACGTAGAGCTCGATGGACCAGGAGCTCCCGAACGGCTTGGGACCTAGGTAGCCTTTTGCGCGAGCCTCGGCGATGGCCTCATTGAGACGGGCCTTGGACAGATGGAGCTCGTCGCGAACGTAGATGTAGCCGACATGAGCGCCGATGGCGTAGGCGCCGATGATGCAGCCCTCGACGATCGAATGGGGGTTGCGCTCCATGATGGTGCGGTCTTTGTGCGTACCGGGCTCGCCCTCGTCGGCGTTGACGATGAGATAGGCGGGTTTGGTGGGGTGTGGACGCATGAAGCTCCACTTGATCCCCATTGGGAAGCCGGCGCCGCCACGCCCGCGGATATTGGCTTTTTTGGCCTCGGCGACGACCTGCTCGGCGGTCATGGTGGTTAGAACACGTCGAGCGGTCTCGTAGCCGTAGGCGTGTTTCTCGTAGACCGGAAGCGTGTGGCCGCTCGGTAGGCCGTAGACGCAGGTTAGATATTCGGTGGGCTTTAACATGGGCTCACGACTCTTGAAGGCGGCGAAGGATCTCGTCGACGCGTTCTGGGGTCAGGTCTTCGAAATACTCTTTGTCGACTTGCATCATGGGAGCGGTGGCGCAGCTCGCGAGGCATTCGGCGGTGCGGAGGGTGATCTGACCGTTCGACGTTGTTTCGCCGGCCTTGATCCCAAGTTTCTTTTCGCACTGGTGGAGCACGTCGTACGCGCCGCGAAGGGCGCACGGGAGGGTCTTACAGACCCAGACCTGGTGCTTGCCCACGGGGTGCTGGTTGAAGAGGGTATAGAACGTGACGACGCCCTTGACATGGGCGGCGGAGAGATCGAGGCGCTCGGCGACGAACAGCATGACCTCCTCGCTGATCCATCCGTGCTGCTCCTGGCAAAGCTGGAGGAGCGGGATCGTGAGCGCCATTTTGGTCGGGTACCGGGTCAAGAGCTCTTGGAAAGTGCGCTCCCGTTCCGGGGTGAGGGCGAAGGGCATCGTGCGTAGGCATTCCGGGGTCAACGACGGGCGCCAGAGGCGACACCGGGCGCCGCGTCGCGGAGCCCTTCGGTAGCACGCACGCCAACGTGGCGGGCGGGCCCGAAATCGGCGCGAACCTAGTGGGGACCAGGGCGCTGTGTCAAGCGATGGATCCGGATGGAATATGCTTGAGGTTTTTGTGGCTTGGGCGCTATGCTCGGCCCGTGCTGTGGCGTGACCGCGACGATGATCGTCGGGGGCGTCGCCGCAGAACGGTTTTTTATCCCGCCGTCGGGGCGGGTCACCTTGGGAGGTGCTGGAGTGTTCTGCCCGAACTGTGGGACCCAGAATCCGGAAACATCGCAGAGCTGCTCGAAGTGCGGCTTCAACCTGAAAGGGGCGGCGACGCCGAAGTTCAAGGGGACCATGCTGATGATGAATCAGCCCCCGCTAGTTGCGCCGCCCGCACCGCCTGCGCCGCCCGCTCCTGTGGAGGCACCGACTCCGCCTCGTCCAGGACCGGCGTTTGGAGCGGGGTCGAGCAAACTCAAAGGCACCATGGTCGGCGTCGCACCGCCGGTCGCTGGGCCCGCGGCCCCACCGATGGCCGCTCCCGCGTATGTCCCTCCGCCCCCTCCCGCGTACGCCCCACCCGCGTACGCCCCTCCAATGCCAGCGAAGTTGCCGTCGCCCGCTCCCGCGGCATTCGCGCCGCCGGCATTCGCCCCTCCCCCCAGTCCGGTGAGCCCCCTCGCGGGAACGATGGCCATCGATCAGGTCAACCCCTTCGCGGGATTCACGCCCCCACCGCCACATCAAGCGCATCAAGGCATGCCGCCCGCACAGACGCCTGATCGTGGTCCCCCTCCTCCCCAGAATCCCCAGCAAGGCTTTGGATGGGGACCGCCCCAGCCAGCTGCCCAGCCCCTGCCCCAAGATTTCGGCGGTCCTGCCCAGGGCTTTGGCAGTTTTGGCGCAGGACAAAACTACGGTCAGAACGCCTCCCAACCCTACGGAGGCATCGCGCCGTACGGTGCGCAACCGCAAGCCATGCAGCAGCCGGCATACGACGGCTACGGCGCCGCGGCCCCGACTGGAACCCGTCCGAAAGAACGCAACGCAGTGATGACCCTCGCGTTACCGCTCGTCATCATCTTTGGGGGCCAGATCCTAGGCGTCATTCTCGGCGCCGTGATCCCACCTGCCCTCGCCTTAGTCGGCTCCCTCATCGGCTCCCTCATCGCCTTCGCGGGCAGCATCCTCGCCCTCGTCTCCATCATCAAGATGGCCAACGAGCTGAAGGCGGTCACGCAAAACCCCGCCTTCGCGTGGTGGCCTATTCTTGTGCCCGTCTACGGTCTCTACTGGCTCGCCATCGTGGTGCCGCAGGAAATGGCGCGAGCCAAACAGGCGCTCGGCGTCGCCCAGCCCGCCCGTGGCCTCGTCGTGTACTTGTTCCTCTCCCTGTACGCCTTCGCCTCCGATCTCAACGACATCGCCCGGCAACAGTAAGGGCGGCCGGCAGTAAGGAGCCCGCGGCTCCGAGGTTGCCAGCCCCCCCTACCCACGCTACCCCTTTGCCATGCGTCATCCCCTCGGACTGGTCGCCCTCGTAACCTTCGCCACTCTCGCCTGCAGCAAAGGCACCGCCGCTTCCTGCCCCACCTGCATCACCGTCAACGAACAAGGGTTTGTCCCAAACAAAATCACCCTCAACAAAGGCGCTCCAGGCTCCAAGCAAACGCTCACCTTCACCCGGACCTCCGACGACACCTGCGCTCGGGACGTCGTATTCCCCGACCTCAGCATCAAAGAACCCCTCCCTCTCAATAAGCCCGTAGCCGTGGCCATGCCCACCGATACGGCGCGGACCCTCACCTTTCAGTGCGGCATGGGCATGTTCAAAAGTAGCGTCGTCGTGCAGTAAACCTCAAACTTCGCACGACACAACCACCCCCGTCACTACACGCTTGGGCATCGGGGAAGCCGCAACCACGAGATCTGCCGCGGAAGTCGCCGCGGGATCGCTTGCAACTGCGACATCTGCCGCGGAAGTCGCCGCGCAACGGCCCGCAACCACGAGATCTGCCGCGGAAGTCGCCGCGGGATCGCTTGCAACTGCGACATCTGCCGCGGAAGTCGCCGCGGGATCGCTTGCGCGGGCAAAATCGACCTCGGAAGTCGCCACGCAAACGCTTGCGCGACGACGGCGGCCGCGGAAGTCGCCGTGTCATCCCCTGATGCAGCGGTTTCCTGAACGGCCCATCTCGTGTCGCGGCCTTACGCAGCGACTTCGACGACAGAAGTTGTCCCGGCGGGTGCCGCCGCGGCTTCTCCTGCGGAAGGCCTCGCCGTGCGATGCGCTCCCGTCGCGGCTTCTGGCGTGGCTTTTGTCCCGAGAGGTCGAAAAGCTTAGCGGGCGATCGGGCACTCGGGATTCATGCGGCCGGTAACATCAAAAGGAATTGCGTTGCACTTGAATTTTGGATGCGCGCAGTCCGGCCACTCTGGTCACCGGAAGGCATTTATGGCCTATATGATATCGAAGACTTTCCGGGAACCTCTGTCCAGGCGACGCCTTGGCCAGCGCGCCTCCGTAGGGACGGGGCTCAAGCTTCTCGCAACCGAGGTGTGCACCTTCTCATCAATCACTTTGAAACCAAGTACCCACGGCGACAGCCTGAACTCCACAGTCATAGAGCCATACGTGACGATAGGCGAGGTCGCGGAGCAGCGCAGAGGCAAGTTCAAGCTCGTGGGACGGGGTCATTACGCCGTCCCTTTCCATCATGTCGGCTTGGGAGGGGCTGGAGGTGGTAACACACCGTTGGTCGCCGTACATCCCTTGGCTATCCATAGCGACCCTTGTTGCGCTCTTCTCGATCCAGCGCCTTGGGACCGCGAGGGTGGGCATGTTGGACCCAGCGCCGATTGTCGACGGGAACGTGTTTTATGCACTGGTTCCGTCCAGTGCGGCCTTTGTCTACCCGCTTGTCGCGATCAGCTGGCTTGAGACGGTGATTGTGAGCCAAGCACTCATCTCGGGAGCGTTTTCTCTGGTCAGTCAAGCGATCCAACTGGGTCTGTTCCCGCGGCTTGAGGTGGTGCACACCAATCCGCAGATGGAGGGACAGATTTATGTCCCCGGGATCAACTGGGGATACCTGCTCTTGTGCATCGTGCTCGTTGCGCTTTTCCGCAATTCTCACAGCCTAAACCAAACCCATCTTGAGAACCGCAGGTCCGATCCACTGCTTCCGCGCCCCAATTTCGCGCAGACCTCACCCCCAACCCCCTCTCCCTCGACATCCTCCTTGCCC
>CAITRH010000610.1 GCA_903894755.1 uncultured delta proteobacterium | reverse complement strand
TCATTGCGCAAACCGTGGGACAGCCCAGGGTGGGTAACCCTGGGTAGCGGGTGTCGTGCGTGTCCAAGGACTTCCGCCGCGATCTACTAAACCAACCCCATCTTGAAAACCGCAGGTCCGAACCGCGATACCCGCGACCCAGGGCTACCCGCCCTGGGCTGTTTTGATTCGCCCCTTCGGGGCTGCCAATCAACGCGCGGGGTCCGTTCCAACTGGCCGGCGGAGGTCTCACCGAGCCGATCTGGCATATTTCGCCGCACGTATTCAAGAGACCGCGCACCAGGACATGCAGGCGGGGCGGCGAGTTTTCCTGGTTCTTGACGCGCTCAACGAGGCCGATCGCTTCACCGACTTGGTGTCGGCCGTCGACGCGTTCCTGCCGTGTCTTGGCAAGTATCCCTGGCTGCGGTTGATCATTTCCCTACGCAGCGGCGCCTACCACGGCTTCGATAGCGCGGCGACCGTAGTGAAGCTCGATCCGATCGAGGAACTGGTGAGCGCGTCCGTGCTGATGCGCGAGCTGGTCAGCGCCGAGCCGCACGGGGCTGACCTGCTCGGCAACCTCTCCGACTCCGTCTGTGCTGTCCTGCACGACGCATGGAAACAGCATCGCTCCAATGTCGCTGGGGGTGAGGACCTCCGCACCTACCTGCGAAAGTCCTTTTTCGAGTACCACAAGAAGCTTTACGAGAACCGCCCCACCCATTTCCCGCTCTCGTCTGCCAAGAAGAGCTTCGTTGCCTTCGTTGCAATCCACAGCTGGAAGGACGATACCCTCAATGTGCTGCTTGCAGATCATCTGGTCCCTGAGATACGGGCAACCGAGATGAAGCGTCGGGAGCGTAAGGCGGCTAAGGCGGACCGGGAAGATGTCGAACCGCTGCTTTCTAACGTAGAAGCAGACGAGGAAGAAGCGTGAAATGGCGTCGAGGCGCGTCGAGGTAACGTCGAGGCGCCTCGAAGTGGCGTCGAGGCGCCTCGAAGTGGCGTCGAGGCGCCTCGAAGTGGCGTCGTGACGCGTCGAAGCTGCGTCGTGACGCGCCGAATTGGCGTCGTGACGCGTCGATGTTGCGTCGTGACGCGCCGAAGTGGCGTCGATGTGCGTCGATGTGGCGTCGATGCGCATCGAAGGTAGTGTCGATGTGCCTCGAAGTGGCGTCGATGCGCATCGCGGTAACGTCGAGGCGCGTCGAAGTGGCATCGTGACACATTAGACTGGCGTCGAGGCGCGTCGAAGTGGCGTCGAGGCGCGTCGAGGCGCGTCGAGCCGTTCCAGTCCTTGACATGGCTAACCGGATAGGTTAGCGTCGTGGTCATAGCCATAGTACATCGTGTTCGACCCAGCATCGGGCTCAAGAGGGAAAACGTACCGAAGCTGATCAGCGGCTCCAAAATCATCCAGGGGAAGTTCGTCGAGCACGCTGCGCTCCTCGTAAACCCACCGGTCACTCCCGCCGTCTTCCTGGCGCAAATCAACGATGTCGACGTTGCCAACCAGGCGATGAAGACGAACAAGGGAGCCGGCCCTGCTCGCAAGGTCACGGTCGACGTTCTCTGGAACACGCTCGAAAGCCTCTGCCAGTTTGTTCAGCAATTGTGCGACGCGACCCCTGAGCAGGCAAACGCCCACATAGCGGCTTCGGGCTTCAAGGAGACGGCAGTCGGCAGCCACACGCAGGTCGTCCTGACCGCGGAGCCGACGACGGAGCCGGGCCAGGTAGCCCTCAAGGTGACCTCTTCGCTCCTGGAGACGCCAAAGAACAGGCCGTCCGCCGCCAGGGTTTTCCTGATTCGCCATACCCTGGACAACAAGACCTACGTCAACGACGAGCCATCGAGTGTGGCGCACACCATCATCAGCGACCTGCCGTCGATGACGCAGGTCGGTTTCCAGGTAGCCGCGAAGGATGCCTCCGGCGTCAGCACGTGGAGCGTGACCGTGTACTGCGTGACGCGCTGAGCACGATTTCGTAAGCAAGTCAAGCGATTTTTCATCCCGAACGCAAGGGTCGACGGACACGTCGAACCCAGCGGTCGTACGCGTCGGCCCCCGTCGAGCAGGCTCGACCTCGATCTATGTCCGTGGGAGTGCAGCACGAATTGTCATGCGTCGCTTGACGCCGCGCTCGACGTGGATGTAGTTTCCTGTTCATGAATTACGGAGATTTCCAACTGCGCGGGCTCATCGCGGAAGGTGGCTGCGGTCGTGTCTACTTTGCTCTCCCGAAACGGCCAGGCACGACGCCATCCCACTTTGCCATCAAGATCGTGCGCCCAGAGCACGCAGACAACGCCGAGTTTATGAAACTGTTCGATGACGAGGCGCGCCTTGCCCCCGAGCTTGTGCATTCCAATGTGGTCAGGACCTACGGGTCCGGTGTGTCCCCGCAGAAGCTCCCCTTTCTGGTCATGGAGTACCTCGAGGGGATCTCCCTTGCTGCCGTCTGCCAGAAGCTGCTCTCGCATCGGCAGGTGCTCCACCGCGGCGTCGTGTCGTGGATCGGGGCGCGCGTTGCCGAAGCGCTGGCCTACGTGCATCACGCACAGGACCAACAGTCTTGTCCGCTCGGTGTGGTGCACCGCGACGTGAACCCCACCAACATTTTCCTGACCACTGCAGGCGAGGTCAAACTCATCGACTTTGGGCTGGCCAAGGCTGCCCAGCACCTTGCACACACTCGGACGGGGCAGTTCAAGGGAAAGTTGGAATACATGGCCCCCGAGCAGACGACTGTGGAGGGACTTCGCGCAACGGACCACCGGGTCGACATATTCGCCCTCGGAGTGACTCTCTGGGAGCTTGTCGCTGGAACCCGGCTGTTCAAGCGTGACACTGATTTGGCGACATTCGAGGCAGTGAAAAGGTGCAAGATCCCGACGCTTAGAACTAAAGCCGGCGGATGTCCACCGGGCCTAGAAGCAGCCATCTCGAAAGCTCTCGCCGTGGATCGCGATCAGCGCTATGCGGATGCGGGCGAGTTGTGGCGAGTGCTCGACGGCATCGATACGAAGGTGAAGCAGGATCACGTGAAGCAGGTTGTCGAGCAATGTTTCCCTACACTGCAACAGGAACAGCGCGAGTGGTCGCAAACAGCTTTCGACGTCGCGAAGGCTTCGCCTAAGGAGGTGATGCGCCCGTCCCTGGAGCACCCGTCTCACTGGGCGTTTTCTCACTTCTGGACGCCGTCGAAACTGCTTTTTCTGGATCTGGCGCCCGTCCCCCACGACGGTCCGTCCTCCTAACCGGCAGCTTCCTAAAGATGCGTGCTCTGGAAATACTTCGTGACATAGCCAGCAGGAGCGTCCTACCTCGCGGTCCGGACCGCGCCCAGTTCGAGATTGCAGTTTGGGTTGCCACCGACCGAAGGGTTACGGTGCCCGAGCTTGGCCCTTGGCTTTGGAAACAGGCGACCTGGCAGCGTCTGGTCCAGCAGCCTATCGGGGATACCCTGGCGAGCAGGGCGATGGTAGCGCGGCTCCTGGCGTTGGCAGCGCCGAGTGCACCCGAATGGAGCCAAGACCTTGAGTCGTCCACCTGCCATGTCCTGAGCTTTCTGATCACATACCCCGATCCCGAGGTGTATGTTCCCGCATGTGAAGCACTGGGACGGCTTGCTTCACGTCCACAACCCCACGCGTTGCTGTTCAAGTTGCTTGGAGCTCGCCATCGAGAGAGCGCAAGGAGGGGTTTGGCAGCGCTTGCAACGTCCCCTGCAGACACAGGGAACCTGTTCGACTGCTGGAAATCAGGCGATCTCTTCCAGCTTGTCTCCGTCATGGCGGTGGCGCCGACTCTGACAGAGCAGAGACCGGGAGACCTCGAACTTTGCATTGATTTCGCTCGGGAGCATGCGTTCGACCCTGCAGTCGCGTTTGCGCTGGCACTAGGGGTCTCTCGACTGCGGGCCGCCGGTTTTTCCCACGCCGGTCTCGAGGCGCTGGCAGGTGAGGCGGTCCGTTGCGCGCAAGCGAAGCACGCCGAGGAGAGGCGTTTTCTTGCCAGTGCACGAGGTTTCCTAGATCCAGGGCTCGATCCCTTCAGTGGTCGTGTGGAGGCGTGCCTTTGCCAGGCGTTGGAGGAAGGGGCTTCGTCCGAGGATCCCGTCTTGCTCCGCGATGATATCGCAGATGCCATCGAGTGCGGACTCGAGGCCATCGACAAGTCGGAAGGTGCCTTGGACGCAGATGTTCAGGTTCTGCTGGAGAAGCGAATCAACACCTGGGTCCTACGCCCGTGGGCCTTGGTCCATGCACTCGGGTCGGTCCCGAATCCCCCTGCTCGCGATGTGGACGTCGAGGTGCTCCGTTTTCTAGAGAGTTGGCTTGCCCGACCGGGACTTGGCTACTCGCATCTCCGGTTCGGTATCGATCTCGCGAACAAGCTTGCCGAGCCCCACCAGGCGCGCGGCCACCTGCTAACCCTGCGACGACTGCTAGCAGCGATCGAGACGAGCTCAGGTGTCGTCGACAATGTGAAAGATCTAAGTAAGCAGCTCGGGGCTTTCTACCCTCGGCTTCTGGACGGCACACGGTCCACGTCGGCCACGGCTCCCACGGTGGCGGACGCGCACAACCTGGCTTTGTGGCTTTTGGTCGTAGCGCACCATGCCGAGTGGGCGAAGACCTTTCGTGCAGCCGAGGACCAGCTTTCCAGTCCGTTTGCTGCTCTCGTGAGATGCGCGGAGCAGGTACGCGCCAGGCTTGCGTTTATCGCAACGGTGACCAAACTCGACGACCTTGCATGGGACTCGGCGACGTTCGGCAGGTGGCTCGACGGAATTCCAGGCACGGTGGGAAGCCGGCTGGAAACGTCGTTGCGGTCCCTCTCGGAGCTGTTAGCGAGTTGCCCTGGTCGCGCGAGCAAGCCGCAGACTGACGCTCTCGAAGCATTGTTGGAGGATCTGATGGAGCGGGTCCTGGAGCTGGAGTTGCTCATTGAGCGTCCCGACGTGGTTCTCGCGCAGCATAGGCCACTGGAGGCGGATGCAACGCGCGTCATGGAGCTGCGTGAGACTTTCGATTCTCTGGTTGCCAAACAGTGGGGGAGCCGACTTGGCGGGCTGCTTGGGCCTGCGATCGTGCGGGTTGTCGAGCTTCTGTTTGCGGAAAAGGATCGCCGGCGGGCACTTGGTCACGGCACCAGCCTTGGCCGCTATGCGCTTATCGAGCAGCTATCGGTTGGGGGCCAGGGAGAGATTTGGCTGTCTCGCGATTTGCGACTGAACCGATCCTGCGTGGTCAAGTTGGCACGGGGGGCGTTGTTTCACGAGGGGGGAGAGGCGCAGCGGCAGGCGATCCGAGGCGAAACGGACGCACTGCGACGCATCGAACATCCGTGTGTGGTTTCAGTACTGGACTGCGAGGTAGATGGGCCATGCCCTCACGTCGTGCTGGCCTATGAAGTGGGAGTTGATCTTCAGTGTTATGCCTCGGTGCGCCCCGTGAGTCTCGCAGAGCTCGTACCGATTTTGCGGCATCTGGCAGCGGGATTACGGGCGCTGCACGACCGTGGGCTTGTTCATGGCGACCTGAAGCCAGCAAACGTGTTTCTTTGTCTTGACGTCCCACGACGTGCCACTCCCTATCACTTTTGCCCCGCAGATCGCGACCCACTCCAAGCACCGGTTCTAGTGACGAAGGTCATCGACTTCGGCCTTACGCGCGCTACGGGAACGCGAGCACCTTCCTCGGGCACGTTGGGATTCTTGCCTCCTGAACAGGCTGCCGGACAGCCTCTCACGGTCGCGTCGGACGTTTACGCGCTTGCCGCCACGTTGCACGCGGCTCTCACGGGCAAGCGGTTTTTCGAGCATCTCTTTGCAAGGGGTGTCTCAGAGATGGAGATTGTATCGGCACACGCCGAACGGGAGCCCGCGATCGATCCCGAGCTGGATCCTGGTGTTGCGGGTTTGCTTCGGGAAGCGACTTCGTTGGATCCGACGAAGCGACCGTCGTTGAACGACTTTCTGGCAGGGATTGTTCGGGCATGTTCGAAACGATAGCAGGTCCAAGGAGCGGCTCGTGTCTTGGCAGGGACATGGAACCAGTGGAATAAGGAGCACCCGATGCGGATGACGCGAAGCTCAGTCCGGACGGCCGCATTGCTGTCACCTTACACAACAAAGACCTCCCACTATCGCCCCTCAGGGAGACCCAAGAGCCACGACCAACCAGAAGATCATCACAATGCCCCCAACAATCGCCCCTCCCAACGCATGGTTCCTTCCCGCGGGTGATGACGCTCCGCGTTTGATAGCTACGAGCTCTCTCACGCCCAAAACGAGCCCAATGGGTGCCGTGATCCCGCAAACCATAAAAGAAACAAGGGGTGCCGTGATCCCCCAAACCATAAAAGAAACAAGGGAGAGCACCAGCGAAGCAATGGCCACGGAGCTTGGTCCCACAGGCGAAGCTTCAGTGTCGTCGAAAGCAACTCGAGCCACCACATAAAGCAGCCCAAGGAGCAGCGCTACGAAGTAGCCACCAAGGGCTACCTGGGTGCGCCCCCCCTTAAATGCACGCGTTGGACGGTACGCGGGTTCGATCACCATCAGTGGCTGGTCGGCGGCCTGTGCAGATTGGAGCGCCAGGCGCACAACTTCGTAGCGTTTTCGTACTTCGTCGTGTCGGGAACGAGCCTCGCTGACCGCGCGAACGAGACGCTGCCACTCGGTTTCAAGGGCAACGAATAAACTGACCTCGGGAACAGGGGCCTGGCTTGCGGAAGGCGCAGGGGACGGCCCGACAGGAGCCCCGCCTGCAGTTCTTTTGAGCTCGGCTTCACGATTGCGAATTTGTACGTTGATTTCGGCGAGCTTGGCCTTGAGCTCGGAGTTTGCGTCATCAGGAGCCGTTCCTGAAGATGGGGAGCCCTGCCGCGCTTTGAGTGCTGCCAGTTTGTTGCGGGCCTGGGCAAGGTCGGCAGCGGCTTGCGCGGCCCGTCCTCGCGAGGCACGCATGTCGGGATGCTCTTCGGTGAGCCGTTCCGCCTTGGACGCGACTTCGGCCTGCGCCTCGGCAACTCGTTTGGTGGCCGTGTCGACCTCGCTTTGGGCACTCTCGACTTGATCCTGAGTGGCGGCGGCGGCCTGGGGAGCGCCGGCGGCCGTTGAAGCAGGACGGAGCTCGGACTCCAGCCGGACACGCTGACGGTACAGTGCGGCCAATTGCCCGTCGTTCTGATAAAGCGCCATGAGCGCAGGGTCGGCCACACGGGCGGGGTGACTGACTCCTGGCTGCCGCTGGGACCCAAACTCCGTGTGCAGGGACAGGAACACAGTGAGGTCTCGGGTGGTGTTTTCGACGCTGCTTTCCGAGGCACGAACTTCGGCGGCGAGGAATTCGGCATCCTGCTTTACGGCGCCGAAGTTGCCAGTGGAATACTCCTCGATGAGCGACTCTGCTAGTTCCCGGGTGACGTCGCGGACAAGGTCTCGAGCATCCAGGTTGGTCGCCGGCACGGTGGCGGGGGCCGACGATGCGGAGGGGACCAGTGACGTGCGTGAGTTGACCTTTCGAGGTGTGAAATCGCCTTCTTCTGCGGCGTCGAAGGTGATGTAATAGCGGCCGCTTTCCCTCGATCGGAACCCGACGTGTGGACGCATGTCGTCGACGGCGTCGCGGATGCCATAGCTTTGAACGGTGCGGGGGTAGAGGCTGAACTTCTTGATGGTTTGTTCGAGTCGCGAGGGCGTTGTGAGCATGTCACGCAGGCGCTCGGTCCGTTTACGTGAGTCTTCGCCGGAGTCCCTGGTTCCGGGGCGCAGGCCGATGATGCACTCGGACTGGTAGGAACGTTTGGTGGTCATGGCGAAGTAGATCCCGATGGTTCCGACCACGATGAAGATGAGGGTAGCCATTTTCCAGTAAGCGAGGCCGCGACGCACAAGCACCTTGGCCCGGTCGATGCGCTCGCGGGTGGTTGGCTCGTCGAAAGCAACTCGAGCCACCACATAAAGCAGCCCAAGGAGCAGCGCTACGAAGTAGCCACCAAGGGCTACCTGGGTACGTCCGTCTTTAAATGGACGCGTTGGACGGTACGCGGGTTCGATCACCATCAGGGGTTGCTCAGCGGCCTGTGCAGATTGGAGCGCTAGGCGTGCAACTTCGTAGCGTCTTCGTACTTCGTCATGTCGGGAACGAGCCTCGGCGACCGTGCGAAGGAGACGCTGCCACTCGGTTTCAAGGGCAACGATTGGACTGAAGTCGGGAACACTCGCCTGGCTTGTGGAAGGCGCAGGGGACGGCCCGACAGGAGCCCCGACAGGCTGCCCCTGGGACGCAAACTCCGTGTGCAGGGACAGGAACACAGTGAGGTCTCGGGTGGTGTTTTCGACGCTGCTTTCCGAGGCACGAACTTCAGCGGCGAGGAATTCGGCATCCTGCTTTACGGGGCCGAAGTTGCCAGTGGAAAACTCCTCGATGAGCGACTCGGCAAGTTCCTGGGTGACGTCGCGGACGAGGTCCCGAGCATCCAGGTTGGTCGCCGGCGCGGTGGCGGGGGCCGTCGATACGGCGGGGACCAGTGACGCACGTGAGGGGACCATTCGAGGTGTGAAGTCGCCTTCTTCTGCGGCGTCGAAGGTGATGTAATAGCGGCCGCTTTCCCTCGATCGGAACCCGACGTGTGGACGCATGTCGTCGACGGCGTCGCGG
>CAITRH010000609.1 GCA_903894755.1 uncultured delta proteobacterium | reverse complement strand
CCGACCGCCCGCCCTGCGGACCCGACCGCCCGCCCTGCGGACCCGACCGCCCGCCCTGCGGACCCGACCGCCCGCCCTGCGGACCCGACCGCCCGCCCTGCGGACCCGACCGCCCGCCCTGCGGACCCAGCCGCCCACCCTGCGGACCCAGCCGCGCGCACCCGCGGATCCAACTGCCCGCCCTACGAACCCGACTACGGCGCGGGCCCTCGCTCGAAGTCGATTTTCCTTCCCCGAACGGGCAAGGAAGATGTCGAGGGAGAGGGGGGCTGAGGTCTGCGCGAGCGGAAACCTGCGGTTCTCAAGTTAGGTTTGGTTTAGCCCTCGAAAATGTTCCACTTCCTGTCGGGATGGTCGTGATCACGTAGGAGGGGGCGCAGGGGGAGGGTGAAGAAGAAGGTGCTTCCGCGTCCTAGGGTGCTCTCGACACCTATTGTGCCCCCTTGGGCGTCTACCAGGCCTCGGGCGATGGACAGTCCTAGACCAGTCCCCTTGGCTGCGTCGGGACGTGCCTGCCAGAACCTATCGAACACGTGTGCCATGTGCTCTGACGAAAGCCCCGGACCTGTGTCCTCTACGGAAAACTTCAGAGCGTCGGGAATATCGTCAACTCGGATCGTCACCGCCGCCCCCTCCGGACTAAACTTCAGCGCATTGCTCACAAGGTTGGTCAGTACCTGCGTGAACCGCTCCCGGTCGCAGTACACGGTTGGTGGATGGTGCGGTAGGACGAACCCGAGCGTGATCCCCCGCTCCATTGCGGTCGCCTCGCATGCAACAATGACCCGTCGTACCAGCGTCTCCGCGTCGTAGTTCTGACGCAACAGTGTGAGCTGCCCGCCGTCGATCCGGGCAAGGTCGAGAAGGTCGTGAATCAAGGTCGTCATGGACGAACATGCGTGCTTGATGGCGTCGACTGAGTCACGCGCGTCTTTGGCCTCTTCTCCTGAAGATAGAGACTTGGCCAGAAATCGAAGGTTCAGAAGGATCCCATTGATCGGGTTCTTGAGGTCATGGGCCACGATGCTCATCACGCTTTCGCGAAAACGGATTGCATCGCGGGCCTCGCCATAGAGACGGGCGTTGTCGATGGCGAGCGCGGCGCGGGCGGCGAGATCGATGGCGAGCGAGAGGTCTGGCTCGGCCTGTCGATCGGAGAGGCCAAGAAAAAGAACTCCCAGGGGACGTCCCCGGGCCACCATGGGAGCGGCGAGGATCCACGAAGGAGCCAGCGCTTCGGCCACCGAACGCACCCCGTCATCGTCAATCCGGGACGCAATCCGAGCGATGGCTTCGGGGCCAAACAGCATCGGCTCGCCGGTATGAAGGGACGCGGCGGCGCCGGCGGTCCCTACCTCGAGCTCGAGTCGAAAACGGACACCAGCAGGGCGCAGGCGCGCTTCGAGCGCTGGGTCACGATGGGCGACGGTGACGGTGCGCTGGCCGTTGCCATCGACGACATCCACGATGCAAAAGTCGGCGAGGTCGGCAACGGCGAGGCGCGCCACATGTCCGAGCGTGGTGGCGTAGTCGAGGGAGGCCGCCAAGAGCTCGCTGGCCCTGGCCAGAAACGCCACCCTTTTTCGCGCTGCATCGGCCGCAAGGCGAAGACGTTGCTCTTCGTGAAGGAGATCGTCGCGCTCGGCCTCGGCCCTCGGGTGAGCACTCAGATCGAGCACGACGGCGAGGACGTGTCCGTCGTCGTCGAGCCGGGTCGCGGCACACAAGACCGGAACTAAGGTGCCGTCGCGGCGACGGTACTCCCTGACCCGCGGTTCGGCGACGCCGACGGTGCGAAGCGCTTGGAACATGCGAGCCTCGAGCTCGCGGTAATCCTCGACTGCGAAGGAGTCCCACCGAAGCCCGCCGCTTGCGACTTCCTCACTCGTGGCGCCGAGCATGCGAAGCAATACGTCGTTGGCCCAACACACGTGGCCGTCGGTGTGGGCTTCCATGACGCCGAGGCCTGGTGTTCCTTGAACGCGGGCCTGCGGTACCGCCCCGTGCCACCCGAGATTTGGCATGGCCACCACCACGCGAGCCTCGCCCAAAGGGAACACGAGTACGGGGGTCGTCTTTCCTGACATCTTCCCTGACAACGGGAGCTCGACGACCTGTGCGCCATGAAGCTCGAAAAGAGCGGAGGGACCGTCGACCAGCAGGGCACGTCCTGTCCTCTCGGTGGCGCGGCTTGTGCGGCACACGCCCCCCTCGCGGACAAGCCACACCTCGAGTGCATGTTCAGCGTCGAGGAGATGGGAAAGAAACGCTTGCTCGGACATTGGTCGCGCGGGGGGATCGCGTCCTTTCTCGTTAGTCACTCGGCACGGGGCAAGGTGAAACAAAAGCGGCTTCCTAGCCCGATGACGCTTTCTACCCAGATATGCCCGCCGTGGGCCTCGACAATCCCTTTCGCGATGAAAAGCCCGAGGCCGGTCCCTTCGCCTGGGGCCGACACGGCCTGCCAGAACCTGTCGAACACGTGCTCCATGGCCTCGGCCCCAAGCCCTGGACCCGTGTCGCCGATGCAGAACAACAGGTCCTGGTCGCGGGGTTCGAGACGCAAGGTCACGGTTCCTCCCTCGGGGGTGAACTTGATGGCGTTGCCGAGCAAGTTGATGAGCACCTGCAGGATCCGATGTTCGTCGCAGCGGGCCTCGGCGAGCCCGTCGGAAACATCGCGGACCAGGCGAATCCATTTGGCTTGGGCCTCGGAGCGCACGAGGCGAAGGGCCTGATCGGCGAGTTTGGCCGACGACAGCACGGCGAGCGACAGGCCGATTTGTCCGCCTTCCATGCGGGCCATGTCGAGCAGGTCCTTGAGCAAGCGCGACATGCGGGCGGCGGCGTTGAGGATCTCCCCAGCTTCGTCGCGGATGGTGTCGGCGGTACTCAGGTCGAGGCGGGAGCGCTGGATCACTCGAGCCCCGAGGGTGATTCCGTTCAGCGGATTTCGGAGCTCGTGGGAGACATTGGCGATGAGCTCGTCGCGGGCGCGCACGGCCCGTTGCGCGTCCTCGTACAGCCTGGCGTTGTCGATGGCCATGCCGCCGCGCTCAGCGATCTGTTTGGCCAGGGTGATGTCCAAAGGAGAGAAGACCTGCGTGTCGGCTCGAAGAAAGGTGATCAAGCCCAGGGTTTTTCCACGCGCGCGCATCGCAACGGAGACGCCGCTGGTGGGGGTGAGACGATCGAACAGGGGGTCGGCGATCGGGTCTGCGAGCACGCCACGGAGTTTGGTGAAAAACTCTGGAGCCAGCACTTGCGGCTCTCCCCCGAGGACTGCCGACAGACGTCCTGGATGAGTGGTTCGGGCGTGGACTTCCCCGGTGCGCAACAGGAACGCGTCGCGGTTGGGGCTCTGCAGAATGCGGTGCCGAAGTTCGGACGCGAAGGGGGCTTGTTCGGGATCGGCATGGGCGGAGGCCAGCGGACGAATGGTGCCGTCCCGATCGAGCAGGTCGACGCCGCACCAGGTGGTGAACTCGCGCACGACGAGCCTGGCGACGCGGGTGATGGTTTCGGAGAAGTCGAGGGACGAGGCCAAGGCGGAACTTACCTCGACGAGGAGCTCGAGGCGCTTTTGGGCGTCTTCGGCGTCCGCTCGAGCCAGGTGTTCGCGGGCGTAGAGCGCCTCTTTTTCAGCCTCGCGGAGCGAACGCTGACTCTGGTCGATGAAAAATACGAGGGTGCGTGGGTCCGAGGGGACTGTGATGGTGCCGAGCAGCACTTGGATCCACCCGCCGTCTTTGCGCACGACGTCGCAATCCGCGGGGCCGTCCCGACCGACGCGCTCGAAGACGTCCATGACGTCTTGCGGGGTCTTGGCGATCTGGAGGGCAACAGAGGTGAAGTGGCCTTCTTCGAGGTCCTTGCGCGTGTAGCCGAGGAGCGCCAAGCAAGCGTCGTTGGCCTCCACGATGTGTCCTCCGTCGGCGAGCACGAAGCCCACGAGATTGGAGCGAAGGAGGGAGTCGAGGGGCAAATTCGTAGAACCACCTCGCCGACCGTCGGACCTCACCCCCCCGCGACTTCGCGCTCCTTCAAATTCCCCCTCCCCCTCGATGGGGAGGGGGCCGATGTGAACGCTCCGACTCGTGTGGGGGTGAGGTCCGCGGGACGAGAGCGTGGGGCAACTATTTCCTTGGGATTGCCTCAGTCGTTCGACACGGCCTTTTTTCATGCGGTCCTCTCGACCAAACCTACGCTGAGAACGGTTTGGAAACAGGCAGGATGAACCAGAAGAGGACAGGATCGTCGACAGGGGCTCTTCGCAGGGTGTAGGGAGCTACCATGATTCCTGATCTCCTGATCGCGGTGCAGCGTGTGGGGGCCATCGAAGTGCCGCTTCCTCGCTACCAGACTGCGGGGTCGGCCGGTCTTGACCTTTACGCGGCTTTGAAAGGCGCGGTAGTTGTCGCCCCGCTCGGCCGGGTGAAAGTGCCGACCGGGTTAGCGGTGGCGATTCCCGATAAGTTCGAGGGTCAGGTGCGTCCACGTTCCGGCCTTGCGGCGCGCACGGGGCTTACGGTGCTCAACGCGCCTGGGACCATCGATTCGGATTTCCGTGGCGAAATCGAAGTGCTCCTGGTCAACCTGGGCGACACTGCGGCGACCATCGAGCCCCTCGATCGGGTTGCGCAACTCGTTCTTGCACCGGTCGCCCGAGCAGAGCTCGTGGTTGTAGATTCGCTCGTTCCAACCGAGCGCGGAGCGGGGGGGTACGGCTCCACGGGCGGCAACTCCGCATAGCGTTCCGAGGCAGGTCTCATGGTCGAACTGAAAGTTTCTGACGACGAGCCGAGCCCCCTCAGTGTGAGGCTCCACGGCACCGCGAAAAGCGACCCGCCGCCCCCCCTGTCGGCGCCCGGTGAGCGCTTGGCACTGGCAAAAAAGAAGCTCAATTTGACGCTCAAGGGGTGGCGTCTGACCCGACTGCTGGGAGTCGGCCCGGTCACGGCGGCATACGAAGGCGTGCGGGGGGCACGCGACGCCACCGAGCGGGTCGTGGTCAAGGTCATGATCGGCAGCATCGCCACACACGAGCGCGCCAAGAGCGTGTTCCTTCGCGCGGCCTACGCTGCCAATCGTTTCAACCATGGCCGCGTGCTGATGATCACCGAGGATGGCGTCGACGGTGAGGGGGCTCCTTTTGTCATCCGTCCCTGGGCCGACGCCGAGCCGCTTGCCGACCTTGTGGCGCGCAAACCTCTAGGCGAAGCGGAGGTCCTCCAGTTCGCCGAACAGGTGCTCGACGCTCTGGAGATGGGACACGCCCACGGTCTTTTGCACGGCGCCTTGACCCCCCAAAATATCCTGATCACAGAACGCGGCTCCATTCGCTTGTGCGATTTTGCGACTCCTCCTGGGATGGGAGCTCTGCGCGGAGTTGTTGAAGACGAGGTCCTCGCGGAGCGTCGACGTGGCCCCTTCACGGCCCCCGAACGCTGCGCTTTGCCCCCATCTGCGTCCAGCGAAGAGGCGGACATCTACGGGTTGGCTGCGTGTATGTACTTCGCGCTTTCGGGAAAGGTCCCGCGCGGAGCTTCTACGGAGGGGAGCGCGTTGGCGCACACCGAAGCGGCGGCTCTTCGCACCGTGGCTCCCGGGGTGAGCGAGAACATGGCCGCAGTAGTAGATCACGCGCTCAACCTCGATCCGACGTCCCGTTACGACAGCGCCTACGCCATGTTGGGCGATGTGCGTCGCGTCATGGTGGGACGACGTCCCAAACTGGCCGATGCGATGGCGCCGGTCCCGTCGCAGGGCCCTGCCGAATTGGTGCGCATCGAGGGGCCCGTGAGCCGTCCCTATAGACAAGTGGCGTCGTTGGAGCCCGCGCCAAGAAGTTCTGTCCACGGTCCTCAATCCGTGGCTAGGCGTGTGGGCAGCGAACGGCGTGGCAACGCGTTTCTCATCTTGGCCATTGCCATCCTGGTGGGCGTCGCGACGTTCGTTCTGGTGCGCGAGAAGCGCGACGATCGACGTCCCCGAGCTGCTCCGTCCACGTCGCTGCGCTGACCTGTGCCGACTCGATGCGCGCGCCGCTTCGTCTCCTGCGTTTGCGTTATCTAGCGGCCCTACTTGGCCAGTTTCGGGTGACCATGGCGCTTGCCGCGGTGCTGTTTGGCGCGGTTCCCGTCGTGTTCGTGTCCTTGTACCGGACCCCGACAGGAGATCGAATCGGGTTTGGCGAGGCGTTTCACCATGTCTATTTCCTCTCCTTCGGCCAGCCGTCGCTCCCGTACATGCCGAGCCTCCTCATCGAGGCGCTCAACGTGCTTGTCCCCCCCTTCGGTGTGGCCGTGGTGTTCGACGGGTTCGTACGGTTTGCCTACCTATTTTTTGCCAAGCACAAAAGCGACAAGGAGTGGATCGCGGTGATGAGCAAGACCTTGCGAGATCACATCATCGTGTGCGGGGCCGGCAGGGTCGGATACCGCGTGGCCATGCAGCTCTTGGCCTTGGGGCGCTCGGTCATCGTGGTGGAGAAGAAGGCCGACGCGACCTTCGTGAGCACTCTTCGCGACGCAGACGTGCCGGTGCTCATCGACGACATCAAGAGTCCCCACTGCCTTCCCCGCACCAACGTACGAGAGGCCACGGCCATCGTGTGCGCGACCGACGACGACCTGGCGAACATGAACGTGGCGCTCGACGCTCGCAAGCTGCACCCACGAATTCGCGTGGTGATGCGTCTCTTCGACGACGACCTGGTGGCTAAGGTGCGGGATGCGTTCAAGGCGGAGGCACTTTCGACCTCGGCGCTTGCGGCCCCCGCCCTTGCGTTAGCGGCCTTGGACCCACGAATTCTTCATTCGTTCCAGTTGGGAGGCCATCTATTGGTGGTGGCCTCCTTTGCGGTCGGGGCGAAACTCGAAGCGATGACCTTGGCGGAGCTGCGCGACCGGTTTGGAAGCCTCACTTTGTCGATTCAAAGGAGCGATGCAGTCCGGTTGCATCCACCTGGCGAGACGGAGGCGCGGCTGGGGGATGGGCTAACGCTGCAGTCGACCTACGGGGATTACCTAAAGCTTCGGGCGTTCACCGGCGAGACCGTGTGAGATCTCAGGAACGCTTGGGAGGCGGGGGAATGGTCGGCTGTTTGTGCGTGCTCTTTTTGCGCCGCTCGAGAAATTCGCGAAGGTTGGTAGCCTGGCGCAGGATCTGTTGGAGCTGTTCTCGAGATGCTGCTGCCTTGGCGTCGTTCACAAGCTCGCGAAGCTCCGCGAGGTCGCGGGGGAGAGCCATACTTTTGAGCTCGCCAATCGTGGCTTCGATGGATGCGATGATGTTGGTGCGTTCTGTTTCCACGGCAGCCGACCTTAGGGCGCCGTCGAGAAGAACGCACGTAGGTTTCTGGCCGCTCAGCGAGGTCCCAGCCCAGCATCCACACCGACGCTGCCTGCAGGTGAACCCAAGAGCCGCAAGACCACCACTGCGGAAAAGACCAACGCAATAGCCACCACCAGAACCATCACCACACGCCGTCCGCTCTGCCCGTGCGACGACACCTGAGGACCTTCGGAACGCGGGACACGGAGGGTCAGTATCGCGGGTGGGGGAGGCATCACTGGGGGATCGCTTGCCACGATCACCTTCGCCCGCGGCGGCGGATCGGTCGGATACCCCGGCTTGATCGAGTGTTGGATCTGGTATTCGGCTGAGGACGCGCCTCCAGAGCTCGGGGCCACCTTTCGTCGAAACTCCGGACCGCTCGAAATGCTCGACAAGATCGCAGCGAGCGTGCGGTCGTCGTCGGCTGGCGCCGCCGGCTCGGAGGGGGACTCAAGCGGCTGCAGCTTGCTGTTACGCGGATCCTTTTCGTTTGTCGTCATCGGAATGCCCCGAACCACGTCATAACGCGGATCGGCCCCGTTGGCGAAATTCGCTGCGCAGCCGCGCGGGCTCTTCAAGGTATGGTCCGTCCATGGCCCTTGTTATCTGCTCCCTCGAAGACCGCATCGGAACCCTCACCCTCCATCACCCCGAAAGACGTAACGCCCTCAGTACGGCCCTCATCGGCGAGCTCATTGCCGGAATCGATACCTTCAAACGCGAGGGCGCTCGCGTGGTGATCCTCCGAGCCCTCTCCGGCACCAAAGTCTGGTCCGCAGGCCACGACATCTCCGAGCTCCCTAAGTCTGGACGCGATCCACTCGCCTACGACGACCCGCTCGAACGCGCGATCCGCGCCGTTCGTGAGTGCCCGCTCCCAGTCATCGCCATGATCGAAGGAAGCGTCTGGGGAGGCGCCTGTGAGCTGGTGATCTGCTGCGACATCCCCATCGGCGCTCCAAACGCAAGCTTCGCACTCACCCCCGCCAAAATCGGGGTCCCTTACAACCCGGCTGGGATCCTTCGCATCACCAACGAGGTCGATGTGTCGGTGGTCAAGGAGATGTTCTTTACCGCCCTGCCCATTGCCGGAGAACGCGCAAGAGAAGCCGGTATCCTCAATCACCTGGTCTCTCACGAGGACTTCGAGCGCTTTACCTACGACATGGCCAAGTCCATCGCCCAGTTGTCGCCCCTCAGCATCAGTGTCATCAAGGAGCAAATGCGCCTGCTAGGCAACGCACACCCCCTCACGCCCGAGACCTTCGAACGCATTCAGGGGCTCCGACGCCACGTCTACGACAGCAAGGACTACCAAGAAGGGGTCACGGCGTTCCTCGAGAAGCGCAAACCGAACTGGACTGGACGCTGACCAATCGGAAGATGGAACTCGCTTGGCGCTTGACTTGGTCGATGTCCCGTTTCTCGCTACCAGGGCTCCCCGCCCTGGGCGGGGCTGCGAAACAACGCACGTCACCTTCATCGGCTGCCCTAGAAGCGGGTGGGGAGCTCGAGTTGTTTCCTCCGATGGAACGGACCCCACGCGTTGGTTGGCAGCCCTGAAGGGGCGATACAATTCAGCCCAGGACTGGGTCCTTGCCATGAGAAGCGCTCGTTCTGACCAAGGCGGTGCAAAATGAGCATTCAATTGGTAAACCTCGATGCTCGCACGCTGCGATGTCCCTAGGAAATACGTTTTCCAAGCACCGCGACAAGCACCGCGACCGTGAGGGAGCGGTCAGCTCCCAACGGCGTTCCCGACCGTTAGGGCGCCTCCACGAGGCCGGCATTTCAACGCCAGCTCTCACACGGCTTCCCGCTGTCGTGCCCTTAGGTATTGGTACCGCGACCGTGAGGGAGCGGTGAAGCTGACCTACCCACTCCCTCATGGTTACGGTGCTTAGAACAAGAATACCCACCCCATATGCACTCATGGCATCCAAATCAATAAACCCCTTCTCCGCCAACCCATCAAGCTTCCCAAAGTACGCCTCCCGCGCCTCGCGGTCCGAGTCAAACCCCATGCGCTGCCAACGGGCCTCCCCCAATGGACGTCCCCAGCAGTATCCCGATGCACCAACGTGCCCACAATCACATGCACCTTGGTCACCAATACGTCGGCCCCCTCTCCCAACAGCCGATGCGCCAGCGCCTCACGCGGGGACCCATATCGGATCGCTGCTTCATCCACTGCTTCCGCCAACAGCGCCCTGGGTCGGTACACCTGGCGGTCCCCAATACGCCGGTCGAAAAGCTGGCTGGACAACACAAGGCGCGTGTTGGAGAATAGCGGTCGCTTAGGGAGTCCCCACGAAATATCTGTCCCAAGCCCGTGGCATTGGTACCGCGACCGTTAGGGAGCGGTGAAGCTCTCCAGCCGGCCTGAAAGCACCTGGTCCCAGGAGCTGGCCTGGATGGAACGCAACAGCCATTGCTGCAGCTTCTGCGGATCGGATGTCGCATCCACCTGCTGTTGCACCTCCGGTGTGCACAGGTTCCGGGCTCGGAGAAGGGTGTTGAGGATCTGCCGGAGCTTTCGAACAATCTGCAGTCGCTCCGCCTCCAACGCGTCCTTGGCTTTCTGCTCCGCCTCCAACGCATCCTTGGCCTTCTGGTCCGCATCCTTGGCCGGGTGCGGCTCTTTTTGAGCGCGGCAGATATCCTTATTTTTGTGGCCGATCTATGACCGTTGTGGCTCCAATCGCAGGATCTTGGCAGGTGCGGCATGCGGCGGAGGCCACAGTGCGACATG
>CAITRH010000608.1 GCA_903894755.1 uncultured delta proteobacterium | reverse complement strand
GGACCTGGCAACAAGGGGCGTCGGGAGCGCTTGGAACAAGCGATCAAGTATCTCTCCAAGCGATTACGATTGCACATGATGTGCTACAAGCAGTGGCGAGACCTTGACTTGGAGATCGGGTCGGGGGCCATTGAAGGCGTCGTCAAGTACTTGGTCGCTCTTCGTTTCGACCACGGAGGCATGCAGCCCGCTTGGGACAGGTTGTCAGCCCACTGGAGCGACTCAATTTCAACACCAAGCCGGTCACGGACTGACCGGACTGGTACTCCTCAGGGAGGATTTCCCAGGGCTGTGAACCGGGCCCTGAGGTCTTCCGACCAACTGGGGCCTTGACATCGCAAAGCGGCGGTTGCATAACCCAACGCATGGACCGAGCTTCCCATTGGAATCGAGTATACGGGAGCAAGCCGCACAGCACCGTGAGCTGGTACCAGCCGAATCCCGAGCGTTCGCTGGCGACCCTACAGCGGTGGGCGTCGACGTCGCAAAAGGTCTTGGATGTGGGCGGGGGGGCGTCGCTGTTGGTGGACGGTCTCCTTGACGCGGGCTACGAGCGTCCCGTGGTGCTCGATGTGTCTGCGGCGGCGCTCGAACAGGTCAAGACACGTCTTGGGCCGCGGGCGGGCTTGGTCGACTGGGTGGTCGCGGACATTACGTCCGCTCCCGTACTTCCCAAGGTGCACTTGTGGCACGACCGGGCCGTGTGTCATTTTCTGACCGAGGCGCAGGATCAAGCGGCCTATGCGGAGCTCGCGGCAAAGACGGTGCACTCGGGAGGTTGGCTGGTGATCGCCTGTTTTGCCCTGGGTGGACCAGAGCGGTGCAGTGGGCTTGCGGTGCAGCGGCACGACGGGGCCAGCCTTTCCGTGCTGCTTGGACCGGAGTTTGATCTGCTGGAGCAGAGCTGCGAAGTGCACACCACGCCGACTGGGACAGGCCAAGCCTTTGTGTGGACCGTGTTTCGGCGGCAGTGAAGGACTTCCGCCGCGACCTAATTGGCCGATTGTGGTAGGGACCGCGCCCCATGATCAGGCTCGAGAGCATTTCCAAACGTCACGGCAAGCAACTCCTCTTTGTAGAGACCTCCGCGAGTATCTTTCGCGGCGAAAAAATAGGGCTCACCGGTCCCAACGGGTCGGGAAAGTCGACCCTGTTCCGGATGATGATGCGCGAGGAGCTACCTGACGACGGCCAGGTTTCCATCGAGCGCGGCACGACCCTCGGCTACTTCAGTCAGGACGTGGGGGAGATGAGCGGTCGGTCCGTCGTGGAGGAGACCATGGCGGGGGCGGGTCCGGTGTCCGAGGCGGCCCACGAGCTTCACGAATTGGAGCATGCTCTGGCCGATCCCGAGCGCGCGAGCGAGCTCGAGGAGTTGGTCGATCGGTTCGGGCACGCCCAGGCACGCTACGAAGAGCTTGGAGGCTACGCATTGGAAGCCAAGGCAAGGGAGATCCTAGCGGGGCTTGGCTTTGCCAAGGACGTTGTCGATGACGACGTTGGCAAGCTTTCCGGAGGCTGGAAAATGCGCGTAGCTCTCGCCCGCATTCTCTTGATGCGTCCAGACGCCCTGCTGCTCGACGAGCCGACCAATCACCTCGACCTCGAGTCGATCTTGTGGCTCGAGCAATTCCTGAAGGACTATGCCGGAGCGCTGGTGATGACGAGCCACGATCGTGAGTTTCTGAACCGCATCGTTACCAAGATCCTAGATATCGACGATGGCGAGATCACGCAGTACACGGGCAACTACGACTTCTGCGAGGAGCAACGCAAGCTGGCGGACGCGCAACAAGAAGCGCAGTACGCGAGGCATCAGGCGATGCTTGCAAAGGAGCTTCGGTTCATCGAGCGTTTCAAGACCCACGCGGCCAAGGCATCGCAGGTACAGTCGAGGGTAAAGAAGCTCGACAAGATCGAAAAAGTGGAGCCACCGGTCCGCCGCAAGACGTTGCAGTTCGATTTCCGTCCTGCCGCGCGCTCCGGCGACGACGTTGTAAAGCTTGAAGGCGTGTCGAAGGCCTATGGGAAGAAAGTGATCTACGACGGGCTCGATCTGCTTATACGGCGTCGTGAGCGTTGGTGTGTGCTTGGGGTAAACGGTGCGGGCAAGTCGACCTTGCTAAGGCTGGTGGCCGGAGTATCGGAGCCTGACGCGGGCCGAGTGACGCTTGGTGGGAGTGTGAAGATGGGGTACTTTGCGCAACATGCGATGGAGCTGCTTTCACCAGAGCAGACCGTTTGGGAGACGCTGCAAGGGAGGTTTCCAAATGCAACCATTGGCTCGCTGCGCACGCTGGCCGGGGTCTTTGGGTTCTCGGGCGACGACATCGAGAAGCGTTGCCGTGCACTGTCAGGCGGAGAGAAGGCCCGGCTGGCGCTTGCCATGATGCTCTATGATCCGCCGAATTTTCTGGTGCTCGACGAGCCCACGAACCATCTGGACATCGCCACCAAGGAGATGATTGTCAAGGCGCTGTCGGACTTCGAAGGGACCATGTTGTTTGTGTCCCACGACCGCAGGTTTTTGGCTGCAGTGTCCAACCGGGTGCTTGAGATCACGACCAACGGGTTGGATAAGAAGGGGCCGACTACCCACACGACCAAGTTTGGGGGGGGGTATGCGGAGTACGTGGCGCAGACGGGGCATGAGGCGCCTGGTGCTTGACAGCGTGCCTGACCGCGGGGCTGCAGTCATGTTGCTTTCGAACCTTGCTGTCCTTGCGCTGGCGGCTACGGCTGGATGCGCGCCAACGTTCGACGCACAGGGATCGCTGTCCATCAACGGGGAGCCGTGCGAGCCCGTCACCTGTCGGGTGCTGGCGGGAACGAAGGGGGCATGGAGCTGACTGACAAGCGCGGGGCGGCGAGCGGGCATCTCAATCTCGCTTGCAGCGGGGGCGCGTCCATCAAGGGCGAGCTCCGCTGGAGCGGGTGCTTTTGACCGGAGGGCCCCTGATGCCATCCCCTTCCGACGTGTTGATCCTCATTGTGGACGACAAAGTGCACAACCTTTTGTCCTGGGGTACCCCAAACGGAGAGATGGATCTGATGGGTAGCTCTGGTGTATTTATTTCCTAGGGACTACCTTAGCTCAGGGCCAGTTCTTCGAGCGCATCCCGGCGAAGCCCCTGCAACATGGGACGCAACGACAGAGGAACGGCAGCATCGAGCTCCATGTACGCCCCTTCGGATACGGGCTTGAGCAGCGCCACGACATCGGCCAGGTCTTGGTGCCTACGCGCAACCAGCTTCAATTCGAGCAAGGACGCCAGTCCTACGACGGTGGGGTCCCGAGGGCTCGCCCCCACTGAGCTCACGAACGGATGGAGGGCAGATAAGCGGGGGTCCAAAAGGATGTCGATGTCTTTCTTCGATTGTGCGCAGATAGCCATGATGGATGACGGCGAGTCCACCCACGATTTTGTACGGCACGTTTCGAAGGAGCTGGCGAAGCGCCGTCATTCCTCGTCGATGGGAGGGGCCGCGGGGGTCATGAGACGAGCGAAGCTCCGAAGTCGTGCAAAGGTTGGGTCGAAGGTATCCACCGCACTCAGGTATTCCCCAGGCAATAAATACACCAGATCGGCTGGCTACGCTGCTCGATCGCCTTGGGGAAGATGAATCCGTGGGCCCGGAGACAGAGCAGCAGCTGGGCCAGCACATTCTGCGCGCCCGATCGCCGAGGGTTTTGAGATCTCCATAGAGTGCAGTTGGAAAGATCCCACGACCAAAATGAAAGTCCACTGGACGGAACGGAGGCTCGTCATGCGCAGCTACGCCCACGCCGACAGCCAGAACCGCGCGCTGCTCAAGCGCTTGGAGAAAGCCGAAAAGGAACTTGCGCGCCTTGCGAAGAAAGACTGAGACCCTGGAGCAACTGAAGAAGGCAGCAGAGAGCATCGTGCAGAACCGGGACGTAAGCGGATACTTCCAGGTGCAATGCACCCAGAGAGTTGAGCAGACACCTCGGTACGTTGGACTCGGTCGTCCTGGGAAGAACAGCGTGGCCGAGATGATCGACAAGACGGTCTGGGGAGTCGCCCGTGGGGCTCCTGGTCGTGAAAACACGGAAACTCTTCCTCTACATGGTCGTGTCCAAGGGGACAGCGGACTGTCTCGCAGATGTTGTGGAACACTGGTGGGCTAGCTACAAGGCGCGCTGGCCAGGGGTAGGTACGCTGGCCATCGACCAGGACAACGGCCCAGAGAACCAGAGTCGCCGCACGCAGTACATGCATCGCCTTGTAGGCTTCGCGGACAAGTGTCAGCTCACTCTCGCGTTGCTGTACTATCCGCCGCGTCATAGCAAGTACAATCCCGTCGAACGCTGCTTTGGTGCCCTCGAGAACTACTGGAGGGGGAGTGTACTGGACACGGTGAAAGCCG
>CAITRH010000607.1 GCA_903894755.1 uncultured delta proteobacterium | reverse complement strand
GGGAGCTTTTCGAGCTCGAGGCCGAGGGGCTCTTGGCCATTGCGATCCAGCACGAGTACGACCATCTGAACGGCGTGCTCATGATCGACCATCTCGGACCGCTGAAAAAGCGTCTGGTGCACCGTCGGATGCAAAAGCGTGGCGACGCGACTGCGTCTTTGTAGCCCCCCGGGTGGTCCCTGATATCGTGCCCTCGTGACACCACGCGATCCGTTTGGCCTGGGTGGGCAGATTCTCGACGGCCAATTTCGTGTGGATCGGTGCGTCGGCGAGGGGGGCTTTAGCTACGTCTACCTCGGGTTTCACCTTGGGCTGAACGAGCCCATCGCCATCAAGTGCCTAAAACTTCCAGGGCCCCTCGGCTCGGCGCTCGTCGAGTCCTTCGTGCGGAAGTTTCGCGATGAGAGCCGCCTTCACTACCGTCTTTCGCAGGGGCACCTGCACATCGCGCGGAGCATCGGGAGCGGGACCACGATCGCACCTGCGACCGGAACGCTGGTGCCGTACATGGTGCTCGAATGGCTCGAGGGGCGTTCTTTAGGCGACGAGCTCGAGGAACGTCGATCGCGCCGGCTGCGGGGACGGGCCTGGGGCGATACGTTGGCGCTGCTCGATCCGGCGGTCGACGCGCTGGCGTATGCGCATGCGCAGGGGGTGGTGCATAGGGACCTGAATCCGGGCAACTTGTTTCTTGCCAAGACGCGCGAGGGGACACGTTTGAAGGTCCTCGACTTTGGGGTGGCCAAGATCGTGAGTGATCACGCGTTGGCGCTGGGACCGAGGGCGCAGACCATAGGCCAGATTCGCATTTTCTCTCCCGCGTACGCGTCCCCAGAGCAATTCGATGACAACGTCGGTCCCATCGGTCCGGCGAGCGACGTCTACGCCCTTGCGTTGGTGCTTCTCGAGGTGCTTCGCGATGAGCCGGTGAACGAGGGCGAGCACGTGGGCGAGTTTGCGATGAGGACTTTGGATCCCAGCGTTCGTCCAACGCCGACCTTGTTGGGGCTGGTGGTGGGGGACAAAGTCGAGTCACTGATGGCGAGCGCCGTGGCGTTACGTCCAGGCGATCGTCCCCAGGACGCGGGGGAGTTCTGGGGCATGTTGAAGCACGCGTTGCGGGCCGATGCCGAGTCGGGTCGTCCATTGAGGGCGAAGGCAGGAACGCTGGTGATGGCGCAAGGGTCGCGGGGCTCGAGTGGGCCTCCGAACCCTCACGGGCCGACGCTGGTGGATCAACGGAATTTGACTGCTGGGACGGCTCAAACGCCCGCGGAGCCGGTACATGGGGTAGCGACGCCGATGGTGGTTGCGGATACTCGCAAGGTGTGGGGGCAACCGGCTCCGATTGCGATGGCTTCGCAGCCTCCAGGGGAGATCCCGAAGTCACGGGGGCCACTCATCGTGGTGCTTTTGCTCGCGGGGGTGTTGGTGCTGGTAGGCCTCGTTGCGGCGGTGTGGTGGGCGGTATCCCATCGTGCGGGCTCCACGACCCTTGCCGAACCCGCGCCGGACTCATCGAGTCTCGAGCCTGTTGCGAGCGCGTCGACACCGGAGCCGACGCCTAGCGTGCCCGAGGCGCCGGACGCGGGTGTTCCCGATGCGGCCCCACCGCGAGTTGCCGACGCGGGGCCGAAGCCTGCGGTGGTGCCGACGGCCACGGTGCCGAGCGCGACTGCGTTCGATCCAGTTGCGGCGCAGGCGGCGCTTTCGCAGATCGACGGGATATTGGCGAGCTGCAAGGCTTCCGGTGGACCTACGGGGATTGGCTATGTAACCGTGACGTTTGGCAACGACGGGCAGGCAACGAGTGCGGTGGTGAGCCGTCCCCCGTTCGGAGGGACGCCGGTGGGGCTGTGTGTGGAGTCGCGTTTTCGAATGGCGCGGATGAAGAAGACCTTCGAAGGGGCGCCGCGTGGGGTGAGCCACCAGTTTTTCATTCCCAATTGAGCATTGTCGTGAAGTTGCGAACGTTGTCTGTCGTTCTAGCCGCGCTGGTGTCGGCTCGTGGAGCGTTCGCGCAGATTCACTGGGACCTTGGCGTACAGGCGGGACTGATGCAGCGAGGACTTACCGAGGGGGTCCGTTCGCTGGGGCCTGCGTTTGAAGTCCACGGGCATGTAGCGCTGGTCCCTCTGGTTCGCGTTGGGGCTTATGGGGCTTACGATTTTAGTCCCGTTGGAGCAGGGACAACGCACCTCGCGTCCTTTGGAGCAAGAGGCAAAGTGACTTTTCCATGGCGTCCGACGCGACTCTGGGTCTTCGCGGGAGTGGGACAGGCCGTTGTGTTTGGGACGCACACGGGACACTTTTTGGAAGTACCGGTAGGTGTTGGCTTGGGGGTTCCGCTACGAAGCCGATGGCAGCTTTACGGGGAGCTCGGGGGGCGTTTTGGGTTCGTCGACGGCGACGATCGGCTGGCGTTGTGTGCGTCGCTGGGGATCCAGTTCGATCGGTGAGTACGAGAGAGGTTTTGCCGAATCGGCTCCGTTGGTGCATCTTGCAGGGGCGATGAAGTCACCTGTATTGCTAGTGGCGGTGGCAGCGGTGGCTTGCAGCAAGGGGGAAGCCACGCCGGTGGGGGTTTCGGCGCTTCCCAGTGTCCAAGGCATTTGCCTTGAGCGGTCGCTCCGTGACACAGGGTTGATCGAGGGGCTCAAGGTGGTACAGGGACGCATTTCGTTTTGTGTGGGGTACGACTTACCTGTTCCCATGCGCCGCTGTCTCGAGACGGACCGTGTGCACTGGTCGGCGTCGAACGGCGCAGGGGTAGTTGCGCTAGGAGAGCGACGTGATGCCGTGGAGCGGGTGAGCGCACTTGGCAGCCATTTGCTGGTGACACGGTGTCTTGAGTCGGGACCAAGCTGCACGTCGGAGCTGGTGGACACCACGACAGGCGCGAGCGAGCCGTTGGACCTGGCGCTTGACGCGGTTCGGACTCCTGCTTTTGGGCTCTCGGATGGCAGCTGGGTATTCGTGGGTGCGACTGGGGAAGACCTGGTGTTTCGACGTCTCGACTTGGAGGCGTCCGCAACGCATGTGGGAAGCGGACCTGGGGCATGGCCTGACAAAGGAGTGGCCGCGGTGTTGGACGGCGAGCGCCTTGTTGTGGTTTATGGTGCGCCTGTGGCTGGGGATACGGTGGTGGTGGATACCAAGCAACGGGTAGTGGTGCAACGAGTGGTTCCGCCGGTGTGTCCTTAGTTCGCTACCTTACGACGGGATTGCCAAGCGAGTCATGGTGTCTTGGCCTGTTCGAAACTTCGAACGAGGGCTTCGGCGAACGCGTTCCCCAGAGCCTCGGCGCCAAGAGGGGTTGGATGGGTCAGGTCACCTCCACCTAGTGCAGGTTGGACGCGAGCCCACTTGAGCATGGAACCCTCACCTCCCATGGCGACGAAGGTATTCCAGAACGCGACTCCTTTCGAGCGGGCCACGCGACGTTGCACCTCGACGAGCTTTAGGATCACCGGTTTGGTTCTAAATTCGCCCGTGGGAGCGCGTTCGGCTCGGTCGAGGGGCGCAAGGACCAATACGGAGGCTCCTGGGGCAGCGGTTCTGATCTTGTCGATGAGCGCGCCAACGTGGGTTTCGTATTCGTCCCACTCGATTCTCCATAGATCGCTCTCGTTGGTACCGTACTGCAGGATCACCAGCGCAGGCTTGTGAAGCTCCATTTGTTCACGCAAATGGGCAGCGTCGACGGTTTTCCAGAACGACGCCATAGCTGCGTGGGCGCCGAGGGCGCTGTAGGTCACTCCTGGAGTGTCGCGTTCGAGGGACACGCCAAACATGCGCACATGGGAGAGAGCCCGCACACTGATGGCGGCTTCTCCGTCGGGGACATCGACCGAGAAGAGCCTGGAGACGCGTTTGTCTCCTCGGGTCGAGTGACGCATGGAAGGGCCCGCACGGACCTTGACTTCGAATTCGCCTCCTCCTGGCTGTTCGAGGTAGGCGATGTCGAAGCGTGAAACGCGTCGTCCATAATCGCCCTGGGTCGTGGTGCCAAAGTGGGCGAGGGCCCCTCCGTAGGAGCGGAACGACACGCCTCCAATGCCGTAAATGCCGTCGAGGGCCATGGGACCGGAGATGCGAGAGGCCTCCCATCCCTCTGAGTTGTAGTGGCTGACGTCGTTATGGAAGTACCAGCGCCAGGCGTTGGCCATGAGGATAAACCCGTGGCCAGCGTCGCCGAAGCGCTCTTGGAGGCGTCGTCGGACCGTGCCCGAGACGTAGTCGCTCGCGATGACCGAGTCGCCGTAGTGGAGGATCCTGGTGATTGCGCCTGGCTCTTTGGCGTCGGTGCGGGTGAGGGAGGCATAGAAGAGCTGGAGGGCATCGGTCCCTTCTATGGCGAGGGGCGTTACGGGACCGGAGCCTTGGGGCACGTTGACGCGAGTGGCGGGGAGAGCGTTGGTGACGGTGGCTTGGTTTTCACTGGCGGCGAGATCCTGGGCGCCGACGGTGGGGGTGGGGAGAGGCGGGGGAGCGGCGCTCGAGGGGGAGGTTGCTGCGAGCTCCCAGGGGAGCGGGACAACGCGGAAGGGGCGAAGGCGTGGCGAGGCGTAGGGGACTGCGAGGAGAAGGAGCGTGACGGCGAGGGTGCGTGTCGTCTTTCCGAGGATTGGATGCTCGCAGCTTTGGGACACGTTGCAGTGCCTAAGAGCTCGGGCTAGGAGCGCGCAGGAAGGGGTTTGCGGGGCGAGGAGGCAAGCACGGGACGGTCTCGCGTGTCGTTGCTCACCACCAGGTCGGTGAGCTCGAGCCGGATCGCCAAGAGCCCAAGAAGCACACGGGCCCCGCGAGCGTTGAGGTCCTGGACCATTCCGACCTTGCCCTCGAAGGGGCCACGCAGGACCTGCACCCAAGAACCGCGCTCGATGGGCACGGTCGCATCTACCTCGGCGACGCCTGCTGGGCGGCGAGCGGGGCGGGGAGCACGAGGCGGCGCGGGCACCTTCGCGGGTTGCTCGGGGGCCGGGGCCGGCTCGGGACGTCGAACGGGGACAGGCGACCTGCGCTCGTCATGGCGCTCAGGAACCACGCGAGCGAGGCGCTCTTCTTCACGTCGAGCCTCCCAAGCGACGCGGTCACGCTCGGCTTCGTCGTGAGCCTTGGCGCGTTCCACCCGAGCGAGCTCCCATTCGCGTTCAAGGCCGATCCTGTCGTTGTCGGCGGCCCAGGCCAGGAGCTTGTACGCGGGACCAAGGGCCACCAGAGCGTCGCCGAGCTGATCGTCGAGGACGTCGGCATGCTCGAGGGCGAGGTCTCTTGGGATGCTCCAACCGAGCCAGACGGGGATTTTTTCCTGGTCGACGCGATCGAGCAACGCGAGGAGGACGTCGGCCCGGGCGCGCTGGGCAGCTGGGCGTGACGGGTCATTGGCGAGACCGAGCGAAAACTGCTCGGGAAGGGTTTCGAGAGCGGTGAGGAGCTCGAGGGACGCGGCTGGATCGGCGAGCCTCGAGCGGACATTGCCGAGGTCGACCCAAGCTTCGGGGTGGAGCTCAATGGCGACTTCGACGCGGGCGGGGTCTATTTTCAGGCCTAGATAGGCGTGGCTTTTGTGGGGCGCGGGGTCTTCGAGGGTGGCGGCTAGAGAGCGTTTCTGGTCGATGAGACGACCGAGCTCATCGCGCGCCGGAGCGTCCCGCCAAAAAAAGATGCGCTGGCAGTCAACACGTCGTGCATTGCGCAGGTTTGGGTGCTCGTCCGATCCAGTGACCTCTACGAAGATCCCGAGCTCTTCGAGGCGGAGGGCAACGGTCTTGGCCCAGCCCAGCATGCGCTGTTTGAGTTCGAGGCGTGGACGATTGAACGCGTTGGAGGACGCGCGATCGGGGAGGTAGGCGTCGAAGTCCGTTGGGGCTAGACGCAGGGGATGATCGGGCGGGCGGGTTGGGGGCGATTGGGTCATTGGGCTCACGCTCCTCAGCAGGCCACGCGGAGCGGCGGAGCGGCGCCGCACCTGGTCTCTCTTCTTTCCGAAAGCGCTTGGCTTGTCAATCACGCCCTCACGGAGCTCGAAACCCTTTCACCGGGCGCCCCTCCATGGCACAACGGCCACACAGCTTTCGGCGCTATCGAACCGGAAGCCATTTTCCATCGCAAAGCTCGCGACGCAACCAGGAGCCCGCTATTTTACGGAGCTCAAAAAAGTGATGGCCCGTCTTCGTCTCGCAGGCGGGCCATGGTGCACGCACCGACCCGTGCGGCGCGCGCGCAAAGGAATCCCATGAGTGACCAGCAGATTACGTGCACGGAGTGCGGAGAAGTATTTCGTTTCACCGCAGCAGAACAAGTTTTTTACGAAGAGCGCGGCCTCGCGTCCCCACCAAAGCGGTGCAAGCCGTGCCGTCAGGCAAGAAAAGAAGCGAGAGGGCCTTCCGCTGGACGGGGAACCTATTCGGGCGATCCGAACGAATACCGAAGCCCGATGAGTGGGGGCCATTCGAACCCTTGGGAGAGGCCACCCGCTCGTGGTCCCGGCGGTCCTGCGCGCGGAGCTCCCCCCGTCCGACCCGCGCCCAACGCGCCCAACCCTTGGGGCGACCCGCGCGAATACCGAAGCCCCGCCTTCGCGAGTCAACAGCCACATCCGCCCCAGCAGCACCAGCAGCCTTCACGAACGCCTCGCCCTTATGAAGCGCCTCGTTCTTTTGACCGAAGCCCCCGTCCCTTCGACAGGGCTCCCCGTGCCGGAGGCCCAAGCGATCGGTCTGCCGAGGCCCGAAACGGACGACCCACCTTTGAGATCACCTGCGCGTCTTGCTCCCAAAAGGCCAGGGTTCCGTTCCGACCGACGGAGGGCCGCGACGTGTTTTGCCCCGAGTGCTACCGGGCCCGTAAGGACTCCGGCGCTGAGGCCGGCGCTTTCAACGCTAACAAAACCGATTCTGGGACCGTCGAGTAGCCCACCCCGAACTCTTACCCGCAAATCGCTAATATCCCTGGTGTTTGTGTTATCTGCCTCCGCAGCTGGCTTGGGCGCTGCCCTGCCCTGAAGGGCGAAACAATAGAACAAGACCGCGGCGTCCCCGACAACGGGATAGTGAAGGCTTCAGTGAGGCGAGCGTTAACGTGCTCGAGTCCAAGAGATCGCAGGCGCGCGACGAGGAGATCCTTGTGGCGCTTGTCAAGGTAATTGTCGCCGAGGTCCTGGCGGGGCACCAGTCTTTGATGTGGTAGGCCGCCACAAGAATCTTGTGGGCGATGGCCATGATGGCGTAGTTGTGGCCTCGTCGCGCTTTGAGTCGGTAGAACTTGTCGCGCAAGTAGCCTTTTTCATGTGCGCTGCGGCCTGCGCGGACTGATAAAACATCCGCTTGAGGGGCGGTCGCCTGGACTCGTTGCTTCGCTCCATTTCTTGCCAGCACTCACGTGATTGCCGGGACAGCCACCAAGTGCTGGCCCACTAAGCGCCCTCGCTGTTGTCTAATCAACGCGTATGGGGCAGGCGGGTGAGGGTCCCGAAAGCTAGCTCAATCCTGCAGGCCCGAGTCCTGCGAACGCTCCGGAGGCCACGACAGAATCCCCTTTTTCCCACTGCGCGCCTGCACATGCAGGTAAATCGCCACCGCAGCTACACAGAACCCCACAAGTGCGAGCAGCACCCCAAGCGCCAACGTCAGCGATGCCGAAGAACGTATCGACGGCGTCGACGGAGTCGACAGAGCTGCAGCACGTGGCGTCGAACGCACCGACGGAAGCCGCACCGTTTCCGCAGCCGGTATCTCGGGAAGCGTAATGCGCTGCGACGGCGCATCGATGGACGTCTGCGCTAGCGTCGGAGTAACATGCGTCGCAGACGTCGACGCTGTCTCGCGCGCCCGAATCACCAATACCGTGATGTTGTCATGCCCTCCCCGGGCATTGGCAAGATCCACGAGCTGCCCTGCAGCCTGCTCCGGCGGCGCCGACCCGATGATCTGGAGAATCTCGGGCGCCGCTACTAAATCGCTCAGACCGTCGGAACACAGCACGAAGATGTCGCCCGCTACGTGACGCAAAGGCTGGGGACGAAGGTCCACGTCAACGACTGGGGTCATCCCGAGCGCTCGTGTGATCTGGTTTGCATGGGGATGCGACGCCGCCTGAATGGGACTGAGTAGCCCGGCATCCACGAGCTGCTGCACCGCGGAGTGGTCCTTGGTCACCTGAAAAATCTGCCCTTGATGGGCAAGATAGACCCGGCTGTCGCCCACATGGGCCACCTCCGTGCCGCCTGCGTGCAGAAGCACCGCAACCACCGTAGACCCTGGACGTCCATTGGCAACCTCGGTGACCCGCATCGTGTGGACACGATGGTTGGCCAACGCAATGGCCTCCTTGAGGACTAGGCCCCCAGGAGCCGCGTCAGGAGCCGCGTCGAAGTAGCTGAGGATCGTCTCGAGGGCGAGATTGGCCGCCTCACGCCCACCGGCGTGCCCCCCCATGCCGTCGCATACCACTCCAAGGTGGCCGTGACGGGTCGTGCGGAGCCCGCAGGCATCCTCGTTTTCCTGTTTTTCTGGATCCCGGCCTGGGTCGCTCTTCTGAGCGAACTCGATGGCTGGAAGGACATGCACGGGCGGAGCATTCGACGAATCCATGGCTTAGGCCTCGAAAACCACACTGAACTCGATGGGTCCAAAACGGACCGGAACCCCGGCGGCCACCGGTGCCCACACCCCAGGAGGAATGCGTGCCCCGGCAACCCAGGTTCCGTTGTTGGAGGTCTCGTCACGCACCCAGAGTCGCGCGTCCTGAAACTTCAACGTCGAATGAACCCCGCTGATGCGAGGCTCGGGGAGACAAATGGGACACTGCGTTGGATCGCGCCCCACGCGAACCTCGGCCCCGGGTCGCACGGAAAACTGACCAAGTGCCCCCCAAAGCGTCGCTCCCGTCGGTCCCCCCTTGTACGGGTTCGGCGGAGGGACCGGCTGCATAGGCATCTGGTTCGTCAAGGGGAAACATGGGAGCGTTGCCGCCCCCACCTCCAGTTGCCATGGCAGCGGGCAAAGGCTGACCACACGAGAAACAGACGGACTGCTGCCCAGGAGTCGCCATCGCCATCATCGAACACGCTGGACAACGCACTTGAAGTACCGAAGGAAGCACCGCAGCAGTCCCCCCGGATTGCCCACCCCCCGCCGCGTAGGGCTCGGGCTCGGGAACATAGGGCGCCTGTACCGGAGTCACCGCAGGCGCCTGAAACGACGCTGTCGACACGGCCAGCGGCGGTACCAACGACGTCGTCTGTTGCGCCTGCTGCGCCTGTTGCGACACCGCAGCTGCATCCGCCATCCGACCATACCCAGGAGGACCCCCTGGACCTGGCGCACCACCGTAAGGAGCCCCACCACCACCACCATAGGGGGGCGCGCCTCCATAAGGAGCAGGCGGGGCCTGCGGGGGCGCTCCACCACCGCGCTTCTTCCCACCACCACCGCCTCGGAGAAGCACCACTAGAAGGAGAAGAATGACCACAGCACCGCCGGCGATGCCCAGGATAAGAAGTGTATTGACAGGTTTCTTCTGACCTTTGAGCTGCAACACGCTCTTCTCGTCCGTTGCACTGGCTCGGACGGCCTTCTTGTCATAGATGACAACTCGGGCAACCAGGTTGTCTCCCTGTCCTTCGAGGACCCTTTCGTCGTCGGGCACCTGCAACGTTGCGAAGACGTCGTTGGCCTCCGTGGCGCCGCCTCGCATGTTCTGGGCGATGAGCTGCTTCATCGCATTCTTGGCGGTCTCAGGGTCTCGGCTTCCGGTTTGCGGCGGACGCTGCGTTCCAGCCGGGATGAAGTAGGCTTCGACGCGGTCTTTGTCGCCTCCCCAGCAGAAGTCGCCGAACACCTTGAAGGAGCCTCCGGGAAAGAGTGGAGTGTTCTGGGCCTCGCGCACGGTCTTCTCCGTGTCGATGTCGAGAGGCCATTCGGTCGGGTCGACACCAATGGGCACGTCTGTGAAGGACCCGTCCGACGTGATGAGCGGGTCGAGTTTCTCGAAGATCAGGTTGAACGACTGCAGCACGCTCGGGTTGAGGCAGGCAAGACGCCACCGGATGATCCACATGGCGTCGAAGCGCTTGCGGACCGCCTCGATGATCGCTTTGCCCTTCGCCCCGCCCTGGCCGACCTGGACGATGTCAAAGAAGCCGCCGATCTCGGGGTTTGCAAGGCTTTGCATGAACTGCGCTTCGTTGTTTTTGTACAGGTCGCTCTCGAGGCCTCCACCGCGGCTTGGAAACCAGATGGAGACGAGGGGAAGCGGGGTCTTGGGAAGCGTCTTGTTGTTCTCTGGGAACCGTCCAGAGTTGAGGTACTGACGGAACACCTCGGAGGCAGGCCCGGAGCTTCCCACATCGCCTCGCCCCGAGCCGCCGGAAAGGACCACCATCGCCTGGTGAAGAGGAATCTTGTCTGCAGGCATGTCCCGGCTTCCAAGCGATCCAAAGGCGTCGGCAGTCATCTGCTTGATCTGCTCGAAGAGGGGACGGTCTTTGCCGCGCTGGGGCATGACCCCTGGCTGCGCCTTGAGGGTGGCGACTAGGTCGTTGCGGCTTGTGTACAGCTTCCATTTCGAGTCCTGCACAACCTGGCGGTCATCGAAGATCATGAGCTCCATGATGTCGTTCGGCTGCATGGAGGCGATGATGGCGTGGGCGACCTGTTGCGCGTCGCCGTAGCGGGGACCCATGCTGGCGGAGGCGTCGAGGGCGATGAGCCAGGCGGTGCCGACCCCTGGTTGCGCCTTGGCTTTGCCCCACTGGACTTTGTCGACAAAACGGGTTGGACGATCGCTTCCGTCGACCTTGACCAGGAACCGTCCTCGGTCTTCGGGGAAAGGCCAGGCGCTCCAAAGGCTCTTGTCTTTTTCGTACTGTTCGCTCCAGCACGTCATGGTCGCCTCGTAGCCGCGTACGTTGGCGCAAGGCATCAGGACCCGCGAGATAGGCGTCAACTCGACCACCTCGACAACGGTGGTGAGGATCGGTTTGCCATCGGCGACGCCGGCGCGGGGATCGATGCGCAAGATGTGAGCCCCAGGAGCGGCTGCGGCGCTGGTGGCGAGAAAGAGCCCCACCAGGGCCAGAAGAAGCGCAAGAAAGATGCGTCGAAAGCTCGGATTCATACCCAGTCCTTTTGGTCGCAAGGGTTAAACGCGGCCGATGATCTTGACAACCGTAGTGAAACCGCCGAAGCGCACCCGGTCGCCGTCCCGAAGCTCACGGCGTCCGTTGGCTCCGAGGGGCTCGTCGTTGACGTAAGTGCCGTTGGTGGAGCCGGTGTCTTCCACCACGACGGTTGCGGCGGCAGCGTCGATGACCAACGCGGCGTGGCGTGACGACGTGGTCGGGTCGGCGATAGGGATGTCGAGGCCGTCGCCCGATCCGGCGCGTCCCAGCGTGAGCCGTCCGCCGTGAAGCGGCCAGAATTCGCCGTTTGGGTTGGCTTGGTAGGCGACGAGAAACCCCCGGAGGACTTTCCCTTCGACAGCAGCCTGGAGTTGTGCTTGCGGCGCCGCTTGGGCCTGTGGGGCCGCACCGAAACCTGGAGGGGCGGCGGCGGCGTAAGGATCGGCGTAGAGGGGCGCGGGCGGGGCTGGGGATTGCGCGGCAAAAGGCGACACGGCTTCGGTCGGCCCAAAAGGCGAAGCCGGCGGAGGGCCGTAGTTGCCGGACGCCTGGCCGAAGCCGCCAGGCTGCGCACCGTAGCCCTGGGGAGCTTGCTGCTGCGCGCCGTAGCCCTGGGGAGCTTGTTGCTGCGCGCCGTAGCCCTGGGGAGCTTGCTGCTGCGCGCCGTAGCCCTGGGGAGCTTGTTGCTGCGCGCCGTAGCCCTGGGGAGCTTGTTGCTGCGCGCCGTAGCCCTGGGGAGCTTGTTGCTGCGCGCCGTAGCCTTGAGGCGCTTGTTGTTGCGCACCGTAGCCCTGGGGATACGCAGGCTGGGCAGGCTGTTGAGGGTATCCGCCATATCCTTGTTGCGGGTTGGGAGCCGCGGCGCCGTAGGCTTGTTGAGCGCCATATCCGTAGCCTTGGGCCGGCTGACCGTAACCACCGGCGAACCCTGCGTCGGCGCCGTAGGCCGCAGCGGGGGCTTGGGGAGCAGAGACGCCGTACGACTCGCCGGCAAACTGCATGTTGTCGAGGGCGATGGGGTGCTGCTGAGCACAATAACTTGCCCCCGGAGCGATCTCATGCCCCATCTGGCATCGTGGGCTCGGAGGTTGCGGAGGCACCCCGAATCCGCCCTGTGCCTGTGGAGCATAGGCCGCTTGGGGCGCGTACGGAGACGCTGGCGGAGCCGCGGGAATGGCCGTGCCACAGGTGTTGCAAAACTTGTCGGTTGGCTTGGGAGGAGTACCGCACTGCGGGCAATTCATGACGGGCCGAGAGCCTTCCTCGCCCCCGTGGATTCGGAAGCGCGTGCAGAGAGACCATAGCGAACTCTCGGAACCCAGACGGCATGAAGCAAGAGGTGCATCGCCGAGTCCCCTACATTCACCATGGCGTCGACTCTAACGGCTTTTGGGACTCCTCGTCACGTCTTCGTTGCCACCGGCGTCAGGGGCAAGCGTCATTACGTGGTGCTAAACCGAACCCATCTTGAAAACCGTAGGTTCGAGCCGCCGCTTCCCCGATCGGAATAGGTCACTCTGGGTCACCCGAAGTGCCTCCGCTGAGGGGAACATGTCGATCTGGGCCACCCGAAGTGCCTCCGCCGAGGGGAACACGTCGCTCTGGGTCACCCGAAGTGCCTCCGCTGAGGGGAACATGTCGCTCTGGGCCACCCGAAGTGCCTCCGCCACATCGGCGAGGAGGCTTCGGGTCACACGAAGTGCCTCCGCCGCGTCGGCGAGTGACCCCATGCTCGATCGACAGGAGAAAGTTACGGTTCTCAAGCTGGTCTTGGCTGGCCCAGTCCTACGTAAACCTATGGCAAGTCACCATCCCTAGCCAATGCGTTACTTCCTCCTTGACCGCGTCACCGAAGTCGAACCAGGCCGCTTTGCCAAGGGGATCAAAAACGTCACCCTCACCGACGAGACCCTCCACGACCACTTCCCCGACTTCCCGATGCTTCCGGGCGCACTGGTCATCGAGGCCATGGCGCAACTTGGCGGATTCCTCATCGAGGTCTCGGAAAACGCCGACCACAAGCCGCTCGTTCGCGCCCTTCTGGTCCAGATCGACAGGGCCAAGTTCTCCCATCCCGCCGAACCTGGCGACCAAATCGAGCTCACCACGCGGCTCGTGTCCGCTCTCGACATAGCCTCGCAAGTCGACGCCGACGCCTCCGTACGTGGAACCCGCATCGCCCGAGCACGGCTTACCTTCATGCTGAAAACCATCGACTCGCAGGCGCTCCACGAACAACGACGACGCCTCTATCGCCTCTGGACCAAAGGCCTCCAAGTTCGAATCCCATGATCACGCTCACCGGTGCGGGCTGCGTGCTACTCGGTCCGAGCGAGCCCTCGTGCGACCCCACGCCGTTCCTTCGGGTCCGAAAAAGCCGTAAGTTCATGGGGCTCCAGGATGATCTCGCCGTCGTCGCCGCCGGTCGTGCCCTCCGCCAGGCCGGGTTGTCCGATGGCCTCGGACCTCGCGTGGGCCTTTACCTGGCCGTCGGCTACATCCCGTTTCGCCACGAAGACATCACCCCCGTCCTCGAGGCTTCCCTCGACCCCGAAGGCTCCTTCGACCTAGGGCGTTTTGGACACTCCGGCTTTCAGCGCGCCCATCCGCTCCTCACGTTCCGCTGCCTGCCCAACATGCCCGCATTCCACGTGTCGGTGAACTTCGACGTGCAGGGCCCCTACTTCGTTACCTATCCTGGTCCAGGCCAGTTCTACACGGCGCTCCAAGAGGCTCGCGACGCCCTCGAGTCCGGACTCATCGACCTCGCTCTGGTCGGAGCCGTCGCCCACCAGAACAACTTCCTGGTGGCCCATCACTTCTCTCGCGTTGTTCCGCCTGTCGCCCCGGAGGCGCTCCGCGATGTAGCCGCCATGTGGGTCGTCGAAACCGACGCGTCCCCGCGCTCGCCCCTTGCGCGTCTCGAGTCGCTGGATGTGTCGTACGCCCCTGCCGACATCGCGGCCCCTTCCCAGCCGTTTGACAGTTTTCAACCTGACGGGGAGCTCGGTCCCGCCGGACTTGCCTTGGCCCTTGCCCAAGCAACGCAGACTTCGGGCCCTTCGCGTCATCTGCACCACACGCTCAGAAGCCGCGACGGTTTTTGCGCCAAGAGCCATTGGAGCCTGTCGTGAAGCCGCATCGCGTGGTGGTGACGGGAATGGGGGTCGTGTGTCCGCTTGGTGCGAGCGTCGAGGGGTTTGCCCAAGGGCTCTTCGAGGGACGGTCCGGGGTGCGTCGCATCAGTCTTTTCGATGCCGCCACGTTTCCGACGCGCATTGCGGGCGAGGCGCCGCTTCCCGACGACGTTCCGCTGGGCGATCGCAAGGTGGCGTTTGCCCTCGAAGCTGCGCGTCAAGCGATGCGGCATGCGAGCGCATCGGGGACCGCCCCGCGTCTCGGAAAGGACGCTGCTATTTCGATGGGGGTAGGGCTCGAGCTCTTTTCGATGGTCGACTTGGTGACATCGCGACGTGCGGGCTTTGTGTTGCCGGCCACGCTGAGGGAACGTCTTTCGTTTCTGCAGACGCCATCGGACACGTGCATTGCGATGATGGCGCGCGAGCACGGCTGTTTCGGGTCGCCACGGGTCCATGTTTCGGCCTGCGCGGCGGGGACCGACGCCATTGGCGCGGCGGCTCGACTCATTGCACGCGGGTCTGTGCGCACGGCCCTTGCGGGCGGGACCGACTCGATGATCAACCCTCTAGGTGTTGCCGGTTTTTGCACGCTGTCGGCGACGAGCACGCGCAACGACGAGCCTCAGCGAGCCTCACGCCCTTTCGACCGGACCCGCGATGGGTTCGTGATGGGCGAAGGGGCCGGGGTGTTGGTGCTGGAGCGGCTCGACGATGCCCTGGGGCGTGGAGCGTCGATCTTGGCGGAGGTTTCCGGTTATGGGAGCTCGCTGGACGCTTACGGGATCAGCGAGCCGCATCCCGAGGGACGCGGTGCGTGGCAGGCGATGGTTCGGGCTCTTGACGACGCGGGGCTGGGGCCGGGCGACGTGGACGCGATCAACGCGCATGGGACGTCAACACGGAAAAACGACCCGGTAGAAACCCTAGCGATCAAGCGACTGCTTGGGGAGCGGGCTGGGCGGGTTCCCATTTGTGCGACCAAGTCGATGATCGGGCATCTTATTTCAGCGGCGGGCGCGGTGGAGGCGATCGCAGCCATTTGCTGCATCGAGCGCGGTTGGGTACATCCCACCATCAACCTAGAGAGTCCGGATCCGGACTGCGATCTCGACTATGTACCGAACCGGGCGCGTCCACATGTGCAGCGGCACGTGTTGTCGACGTCGTATGGCTTTGGGGGACACAACGCGGCACTCGTGCTGTCGCGATGGCCAACCTAGCTAGCTAGCTAGCGCGCCGTGGCCAGTCGCTGCAGCCGCTGCAGAAGGATGTGCGCTTCGTAAGGCTTTTCCAGAAACGCAGCGTGAGGGTCCATCGCAATGCGCTGGAGCACATCGAGCGTGGCATACCCACTGGAAATAAGAATGGGCACGCTCGGATTCAAACGCCGCAGGTCGCGAAACACGCCCGTGCCGTGAATCCCCGGCATTGTGAGGTCCAAGATCACCGCCCCCACCGACCGAGCATGGGTCCGAAACAGCTCGAGCCCCTCCGCTCCGTCATCCACCCCAAGCACCGTGTAGCCATGTGCTTGCAGTGCTCCAGATACGGCATTGCGTACCGCTTCGTCATCGTCGATCACCAACACAATGTCCCCTTGCAAGAGCGCTGGGGCATGCGACGAAGTCCTTGCGTCGCCTTGCGTCGGCAGCAGCACCTCGAAGACCGTGCCTTGTCCGAGCACACTGCGCACCCCGATGGCCCCTTGATGGCTCTTGAGAATGCCAAGGACCATCGCAAGCCCAAACCCTCGTCCCGGCGTCTCACTGGCAAAAAACGGATCGAAAATCCTAGACTGGGTGTCGGCGTCAAGGCCCGCACCGGTGTCCGTGACCCGAACCCGTAGGTACCGTCCCGCCGAAAGGCCTGCACCAACGACCATGGTCTGAAAGTCATGCTCGCTCGCATCGATGGACTCCGCCGACAGGGTCACCACCCCTTCCTGTTGCCCCACCGACTCGATGGCAAAGAGGGTGAGCTGCAGAAATACCTGACGGAGTTGGTCCGGATCCCCGACGGTGGACGGAAGCGTTGCGCCAAGTCGCAGCTCCAACCTTGCCTTGGGAGGAGGATGGCCTGCAAGATCCATCACTTCGCGAAGCAGTGGAGCGATGGAAACCGTGCGGGCGAGAAACTCGCCATGGCCTGCATACACAAGGAGTTGCTTGGCAAGAGTGGACGCGCGCTGGGCGGACACGGTCACCAGTTCGAGCAGCGACGTCACCGAGGGGTCCCGAGCGCGAGAGACCGCCAGGTTGACGTTGTTGACAATGACACTGAGCAGATTGTGAAAGCCACTGGCGATGTTGCCCGCAAGCTGCCGGAGGCTCTCGAGACGAGCCGCGTCAAACTGCTGCGGGTCCCGATCGAACACGAGGAAGGCGCCAACGATGGAGGTCCCTTCGGTCACGGTCGTACCGTGGGCCTCGAGCACGAGAAGCCTGCCGTCACGTCCCCGAAGACGCGCCGTGAGCGCAAACTGTGGGTCGCTCGAAACGAGCGCTTCCTTGACGGCGTCCATGGTCGCGCCGTCGAAGGCCACGGCTTGAAGGCGTCCATCCGCGCTCAGCGTGGTGACCCCGAAGCCGACACGTCGCAAGAACGCGTCGTTGACCAGCAGGGGCTCGGCCGCCGGACCGACGAGCACGCAGGCTTCGCGCATCGCAAGGAACGCGTGGAGGACAAGACAGCGGCGGCGATCGTCGTCGACCCCGTCGGATTTCACAATTCTGTCGCCGTCGTCGATCATCGCCTTGGAACGGTTATAGCTTTGGCACGCCCCTGCCCTGAAACTTCTGGGGTCCATGTCCCTCGCGGGTGTGCTCTCGAGCCAGACGAGGGGAGGTTCGACCCGAGATCACGTACGCGGATCGAGTCGACATGGTTCCTAGACCACGTGACGGACCTCCCGACTGCCTCAAGCGATCGGTCGATCACGTCGACTCGATGCGGAACCACGTCGACGCAGCCCGGGATCTCCCGCTCGGCAATTGGTCACGCAAACAGCGTCGCCCGTTCAAACAGCTCGACACTGCTCATCACGTGCACCCGAGCCTCCAATAAGCGCGAAATGGCCTCGTCCATCCGATCGAAACGTAAGACCATCACAGCACTCTCGCTGGCCTTCACCGTAAAACCATACATGTACTCCACTCCAATCCCCGCGCGCTCTACCTCCCCCAGCATGCGCGCAAGACTCCCAGCTTCGTCTGCCACCACTGTCGCCACTACGTCGGTCACTGCCACCACATAACCACGACGCTCCAAAACCTCCTTCGCCCGCTCCCAGTCGCTCAGTAGAAGCCGCAGGATCCCAAACTTCTCCGTGTCCGCTAAACACAGTGAGCTCAGACTGAGCCCCTCGCTCGCCAGTGCGTCGCATACCGCACTGAGCCTCCCCGCCGTGTTCTCGAGAAACACACTCAACTGTCGAATCCGCATCGCTCACACCCCTCGCCGATCGATGACCCGTGTCGCTTTCCCCTCGCTCCTCGCAATACTCCGCGGCTCCAATCTGGTAGTGAGGAAGGGTCCTTTCCACTCGCAGTAGCGCTACCTCGATCTGGGATGGAAATACATTGACCCCGCGGATGATAAACATGTCGTCGGTGCGACGCCCGATCCGCATGATGCGCCGAAGGGTCCTTCCGCATGGACAGCGCCCTGGGATCAATGCCGTGATATCGTGGGTCCGATACCGCAGGATCGGCATCGCTTCCTTGCTCAATGTACTGAGATGTCATAGGCGCGGATTCCAGAGTGCGCTTCGATGTACCCGCGCAGTCCCTCGCTCCAGGGCTCTGCACCAAAGACCCCGACACGCAGCGGAAGTTTGCGCAGGTCGACCCCAAGACGTTCGAACCGACTGTTCGCAAGGAGCTCGGAAGCCGAGGATTGCTCGGCAGCCCCGAGCAGCTGAGCGTTCCCTGCGTGGGCGCAAGGGGCCAGCAAGGTCGGAGTACACCGGAATGTCAGGAGTGCGACAGCCATCAGGAGTCGGACCCCGCAAAGATCCCAGAGGTTCCGCAGAAGACGGCTCCTGTCCACGACCCAGAAGAAGTACAGCCTGTTGAGCCATTCGTCGCTGAAGCCACCTGCAGCCCCGAAAGCGCGATACAACCGGCCACGCTGGCCTCCCCGCCCCCTAGCTTGGCACCCACAGTGCCTGCAGTGCCTGCAGTGCCTGCATCGACGCAGGAAGACACCACAGAGACTTTGGTAGCACCGCGGTCGACCGAGCTGCAGCCTGGTGCAATACTCCTGTCCGGACCCGGGGAGCACCCTTGCCGCTATGCTGGACTGCTGCTCCAGTGCGCCGCAGCCATCTTCATTGGCGTTTGCGATGCGACTGATGCCGCAAACGTCGCTCGCCCCAAGGAGGCAATCTACTCGGCTCACCAGGCCATTCTCGGGCAGATGGCAGCCTGGGGTGCAGG
>CAITRH010000606.1 GCA_903894755.1 uncultured delta proteobacterium | reverse complement strand
CCGAGCCCCCTCTCTCGAAGACGATCTTCCTTGCCCGCATGGGCAAGGAAGATGTCGAGGGAGAGGGGGTTGGGGGTGAGGTCTACGCGAAATTGGGGCTCGGACCTGCGGTTTTCAAAATGGGTTTGGTTTAGTAGCTCGCGGCGGAAGTACGCGTTGCGGCCGTGTCGGACCGTCCTAAGCTCACCCCGGATCCGAAACAAGCCCCGCTGGCCGCCATCCATGCTCACCTCGGATCCGAAACAAGCCCTGCTGGCCGCCGTCCAAGCTCACCTCGGATCCGAAACAAGCCCCGCTGGCCGCCATCCATGCTCACCCCGGATCCGAAACAAGCCCCGCTGGCCGCCATCCAAGCTCACCTCGGATCCGAAACAAGCCCCGCTGGTCTCCACCCATGCTCACCTCGAATCCGAAACAAGCCCCGCTGGTCTCCATCGACGCTCACCTCGGATCCGAAACAAGCCCCGCCGGTCTCCATCCATGCTCACCCCGGATCCTAGATAAGCCCCGCGGGTCTCCATCCGCGGTACTCCGGCTCCCAGATGAGCCCCACGGGCCGCCCGCATGCCCCCCGCCACTTTTGGAAGTGTTCCCCCTGGTCTCTTCCGACCGTGCCGACGCATTTTTTCCTTGCACCACGCGGCACCAGCGTGTCTTCTTCACCTATGCAGCTGGCCAGTCTACCTTACAAGAACTCCTTGGACTTCTACGACGAGGAGTGGATGTACACCTTCAGCCGCCTTTCCGAGGATCCGCGTTGCGCCGCGCTTCTGCCGGCTTGGAAAGCCCTCGAGTCCCAGTGGATCGCCGTGCAGGCGCAGCAGCGCTTCCTGAATCTGGCCATCGTCCAGGCGCAGCAACGGGTGGACCTCGCCGATGACGAGCTCGATCGGGTCGTGGACTTGGTCGATGACGCCACGAAAAAAAAGCAGCCGCCCGTTCACCCGCTCCTCTTTAAGGTTGCGCCCCATGTGCTCAAGAGGCCGGTCCTCGGTCGCCAGCTCAAAACGATGGCCGTCTGGCCGCCCATCCTCATCGATTCCGGAGTCGCCGCTTGGGCCGCTTTTGCTCCCATGGTGCAAGGCGCCCTCGATAGAGGGGCATCCACCGAGCAGGTCAAACACAACGCCGCAGCCGCAAACACCACCTTTCGCGCCATCGGCGAACGAAAAATCTTCGTAGACAACTTCAATGCGCTGCGCGACAAGACGCTCCTCGATCTCGCACAGCTTGCCAAGGAGCATAACCTTGGAGCCGATTGGCCCCCAGGCTTCTTTCGCCGTCGTGCCGCCGAGTACCAGACCGCCGAAACCCTCACCGAAGATATCGAGGTCGCGGAGACGGACCTCGCGGCACTCAAGCTGCGCCTGCAGACGATCCTTGCCGCCCAGTCGGCCGCCGAAGACGCGGCAAAAACTCAGCTCGCAGCCCAACGCAACCTGGAAATCGCCGCGCTGAAAAAGACACAAGCCGATGCTGCTGCTCGCCTCGTCGTTCTCGAGGGGGAACACAAGTAAGCTGCCTTGGGGCTGTTCGGCAGTTCGGGAGTCCCTAGGAAATACTTGTTCCAAGCACCGCGACCGTGAGGAAGCGGTTAGGCCGGCTTGGTGAGCTTCACCGCTCCCTCACGGTCGCGGTACCAATACCACTGGCTAAACCAACCCCATCTTGAAAACCGCAGGGCCAACCCACGCGGTCCGCTCCGCGCCACGCGCGGTTCCGCAGTGGACTTGGAGATCTGCTGAGACCGCTGGAATAAGTCTTTTGTAGGGACTCCCTGAAAGGTCCGACAAGGTAAACATGCCCAACATGCCCAACACGCAGGACATCGTCCAAAAACTCTGGAGCCTCTGTCATATCCTCCGTGACGACGGCATCACCTACCACGAGTACGTGACCGAGCTCACCTACCTCCTCTTTCTAAAGATGACCAAGGAGACAGGGACCGAGGAGCAGCTCCCCAAGGGCTACCGCTGGGACGACCTCACCAAAACCGACGGCATCGAGCTGCTCCAGTTCTACAAGAAGCTGCTGATCGACCTCGGTGGCCAAGGCTCGGGACGCGTGCAGGCGATCTTTGCCAACGCGTCCACCTCGTTCCGCCAGCCACGGCACCTTCGCACGGTGGTCGAGGCCATCGACGCTCTCGACTGGTACAGCGCCAAGTCCGAAGGGCTCGGCGATCTCTACGAGGGGCTCCTCGAAAAAAATGCCGAAGAGACCAAGAGCGGCGCAGGCCAGTACTTCACGCCGCGTCCGCTCATCGAGACCATGGTTGCACGGATCCAACCGCAGCCCGGTGAGCGCGTGCAAGACCCCGCCATTGGTACCGGCGGCTTCCTCATCAACGCGGACCGCTACGTGAAGGCGCACACCGACGGCTACCACGACCTTCCGGTTGCACAGCAGATTTTCCAGCGGCGGGAAGCGTTCTACGGCGTCGAGCTTGTCCCCGACGTGCAGCGGCTTGCGCTCATGAACGCCATGCTCCACGACATCGAAGGGGACATTGCCCTGGGTGATACGATGGGTCCGACCGGCGCGCGGCTGCCAAAGGCCGACGTGATCCTGACCAATCCGCCCTTCGGTACCAAGAAAGGCGGGGGAGGACCCTCCCGGGACGACCTCACCTATCCCACCAGCAACAAGCAGCTCGTGTTCCTGCAGCACGTCTACCGCGGACTGAAGCCCGACGGACGCGCTGCGGTGGTTCTCCCGGACAACGTGCTCTTCGAAGAAGGGGTGGGGCAGAAGGTCCGCGGAGACCTGATGGACAAGTGCGACCTGCATACGATCCTGCGTCTGCCCACCGGGATCTTCTATGCGCAGGGGGTGAAGACCAACGTGCTGTTCTTCACGCGAGGCGCCAAGGACAAGGGGAACACGCAGGCTGTCTGGTTTTTCGACATGCGGACCAATATGCCGTCCTTTGGCAAGCGCACGCCGTTCACGAGAGCGCATTTTGCAGAGTTCGAGAAGGCCTACGGGGAGGACCGGCAGGGCAAGAGTCCGCGGCAGGACCACGGGGAGACGGGGAGATTCCGCAAGTTCACGCGGGAGGAGATTGGCAAGCGCGGGGACAACCTGGATATTTCGTGGCTCAAGGACGACAGCGTGACGGACCACGCGGATTTGCCCGAGCCGGACGAGATCGCCGCGGAGATCGTGGTGCAGCTGCAGACGGCATTGGAGGAGATGTTGGCGTTGCAGGAGGAGTTGGGAGTGGCGTCGCCATGAGAGATCTCCCTCAAGGCTGGACCTGGCTGGCCGTGCGGGACCTTGGTCGAATTGTTGGCGGTCTTACCAAAGGGAAGAAGCGTTTACCCGGTGTTCGCCTGCGCGAAGTTCCGTACTTGCGTGTAGCAAATGTTCAGCGAGGCTCGCTCGACCTGACAGAAATCAAACTGATTGAGGCAACCGAAGTCGAGATCAGCGAGCTTCAGCTCTTGCCCGGGGACGTCCTCTTCAACGAAGGCGGAGATCGCGACAAGCTGGGTCGAGGCTGCGTCTGGAACGGCGAGCTTCCCATTTGTATTCACCAGAATCACGTGTTTCGCCTACGCGTTTACGACGAGTTTAGCCCGCAATACATATCGACCTATGCCAACTCACTCGAAGCGCAGCATTATTTTCTTGGTTCCGGCAAACAAACGACAAATCTAGCATCGATCAACCTGACAAGACTCGGTGAACTCCCCATACCAACGCCCCCCCTCAACGAGCAGCGCCGCATCGTCGCCAAGTTGGAATCCCTCCAAGCGTACATCCGTCGCGCGCGGGAAGCGCTAGCTCGGATCGAAGGTGCTTCAGCGATGCACGCGCCTTCTCAACACAACCTCGGCCCCACCATCGCGAACCTTGAGCGCTCCCTCCTCGCCAAAGCCTTCCGCGGCGAGCTGGTTCCGCAGGACCCCACCGACGAGCCCGCCGAAGCGATGCTCGCACGGGTGCGTGGGACTGCGGGGGCCACAAGGAAACCTGGGCGTGGAAAGCGTGGGGTAAACGGGTGAAAGGACACCGTAGTGGGTTGATTGAAGCGCCTATGCGTTCCGCAGGGCCTGCACGAGCTGCTCGACGCTGATCCCTGCGAGTCGGATCAATTTGCGCAGGGTGCCCGAAGCAAGCTCGACGTGATCGGGCACGGAGAGGGACACGACCGATCCCCTCTTCGTAAAAATCATATGG
>CAITRH010000605.1 GCA_903894755.1 uncultured delta proteobacterium | reverse complement strand
GCCCATGCGGGCAAGTAAAATGTCGAGGGAGAGGGGGTTGGGGGTGAGGTCTGCGCCGCTTGACCAGCTTTGGCGTCGAAGGAGTATTGCGTCCCGGAAGACGGCGCGAGATGCGCCCTATCAGGAAACCGCCCCACCGGTCCATTGGGTCCTGGAGCGCATCAAATGGAGACTGGTCTCTCCCCGAAGCGATGAAATCCCTCACGGCAAAAGAGTTCCAGTTTCTTGACCGCCAAGGACGCCCCTTTCTTCCGCAAAGGCCCTTCTTGACCGTCAGGACGCGTCTTGCGACGCAAACTCCCCTTCTTGAGCGCCAAGAGCGAGTCTTTTCGCCCGCAAGGTTCTTTCTTACTCCTCCGTGGGGGGAGCCACGGGAGCAGCAGCGGCTGACTCACGGCCTTGGACTCGTCGTGCGCTTCGGTTCTCGCGAAAACTCACCTTCCTGAGCGCCAAAAGCGGGGTCTATTCGCCCGCAAGGTTATTTCTGCAGCACACCGCACCCAAAGCAAGCGAGCACCACCAACGTGGCGACGGAGCAATTCATGGTCCTGCTCAATCTCGAGGGACATTACTTCTTCGCATCCAGTGCCACCCTGGCGATCCAAAGACAGAGGAGCGCGTTGGCAACACAGAAACCCCTCAACAGGAAGGTTCCCCCCACAAATGCCACATCCCCAGCCACCGCGAGATGCGTCAGAAACGCCGAGGTCCCCAGCGCAAGCCCTCCCGTGAAACCGCGAAGACTTCGCACCCCAAAGAGAAACGCCGTCAAGACAACCGTGGGAAGAGCGCTTCCCAACGGTAGATACCTGTGAACCTCAGCGCTCCATGCCAGATCCCACTCGCCCAAGGGACGCATCAAAAGCTCCGTCACGATCTGCACGGGGCCCGTCAGCCCCCGCAAATGAAGAAGCGGTGCAAATGGGATCAGTCCAACTGCCCCTAGCAGTGCCCCCACAACAGTCAGCGCGCCGCGTACTACGGTCCCCCCCTTGGAGCCAATGCGACGTGCCACAATTGCCCCAAGTGCCAGCAACGCAAGCGCCCTCCACGCAAACCGATGCCAATGGATGTCCCTCGCCGCCCCTGCAATGTCCACCAAACCTGCGCCGTATAGCGTCGGCTCCCCTTTGCTGATCGCTGTCCGCTCCATGGTGGCTCGAAGCGCCCTAGGTTCGGTGACCCCAAGGCCAAGGAGAAGCGCTGCTCCCCCCGCCACGTGCGGCGAAGCCATGCTGGTGCCACTGAACGTTCCGAAGACCTCGCAGTGGTTCTTGCCGCCATCACACACAGTCTGCTGCGTCACCGATACCCCAGGTGCTGCAAGGCCCACTTCGGTCCCCCTGGACGAAAACCACGCGACACGGTCGTTTGAATCTGTTGCACTCACCGCGATGACCCCAGGATACGCCGCGGGATATCCAACCGCTCCCCCGCTGTTTCCTGCCGCTGCAACCACGAGCACTCCCTTCTTTTGCGCATATTTGACTGCACGCTCAAGAATTCGACTCCCCGACGCCCCCCCGAGCGACAGGTTCATCACCTGCGCCCCATGATCGGCCGCATAGCGGATCCCATCGGCCACATGGGCCGTGGTCCCCCAGCCCCGCGCTGTCAACACTTTGATGGGCATCAACGTCGCGCAGTGTGCAATTCCCGCAGCGCCTTTCCTATTGTGCGTGGTCTGCGCAATGGTCCCAGCGACATGGGTGCCGTGGCCGTGATCGTCGAACGCGGGCTCGGCGTCGTTCACGAAGTTGTATCCGCCCGTGCAGCGGGTCCCGGCGAGGTCGGTGCCGCGTGAAAAAGGCCCCTTGTCGAAGCAGGCCACCCCCGTGTCGATGACTGCGACGGTCACCCCTCGCCCGCAGCCGTACTCCCAGGCGGATTCGGCGCCAACGCGCGTGATGTGCCATTGCTTTTCGGCATAGAGTGGGTCGTTGGGGACAAAGCTGGCAAACATGAGCCCCAGCGGTTCTGCGTCCTCGACCCGCGGGTCGCCACGGAGACGTGTGACAAGGTCGACGAGCCTCGAGGGATCGACCGCTGCCAACTCCACTTTGGTGTGGTCGCGGCTCCAGAGGCTGCTCGCACGAAAGGTGAGTCCAAAGCTGGCCTCGAGGGAGCGCAGATCGTCGGCGGAGGTGTCGTCCTTGAGGTCGACCGCGAGGATTCCCGCGGCCTCGGCAAGCGCCTCGACTTCGGTGGCGACTGGAAAAAGTGGAGCTGGATCAGCGCTTGCCGTGGAAGTCACGGCGAGGAGCCCAAGGGCGGCTAAGACAGAATGGGGAAAAAAGGTCATCGGATGCTCCTACGGTGGTTCTTGCGGGGGGCAGGATACCGCGGACGCAAGAAAAAACCACGCCTCATGGACCACGATGTGGACGTGACAGGCAAAGTCACACCCGACTTCGAAAAGATGTCGACGCAGCGCGTGCCTCGGGGCGGACGGTTGCAGACCGTCACGGTTTCCGTCCCAGCATGCGAACAACAGTGGTCCCAGTGGAACCAGGCTAAAGCGCGTCAGCAGCGGGAGTGGCGCGGGCGCGCCAACAGACGGACTGCCGACGAAAGCCTACGGGGCCCGCGCCCCCCCTCGCTGACGTACGCTCGAACCACGCGTCGAAGCGACTGGGGAGCAGTCCCTTTTGTTCTCCACCCCGCAAGCTTGCGGGGTCCATGCCTGCGACAGCGTCGTAGAGCGCCACGACAATATCCCCTGCAGTGGTGGCTCCCCAGTATTGGCTTGCGGAGGCGCCCGTGAGCATTTCGTAGACCACCAAGCCGAGCGCCCAGATGTCCGTTTGGGCGGAGATCTCGTTCTGGATCTTGGCTCCGCGTTTGTGGGTGTCGCCTAGGAGCTCGCGGCGGAAGTCCTTGGACACTCACGACCCGCGACCCAGGGTGGGTAACGGGTGGGTAACACAGGCTCGCGGGTGTCGATGTTG
>CAITRH010000604.1 GCA_903894755.1 uncultured delta proteobacterium | reverse complement strand
GGGGCTCTTACGCAATGAGAAGCCCGTGCGTTGATCGGCAGCCCTGAAGGGGCGAGTCAAATCAGCCCAGGGTGGGCAACCCTGGGTAGCGGGTGTCGAGGGCTCGGCTGGCCCGGAGTGTCCAAGGACTTCCGCCGCGAGCTACTAGGTTTCCCAGGTCTCCAACTGGACATCGTCGTAGAGCACCTCCCCCTCGTAGTAGTTTTCGTGAGGGTCGCCGAAGAAGAAGTAGTCCGGCCATGCGCCATCCGCGGGCCAGTGGGGGAAGCTGGGGCCGAGCGCTGGGTAGTACTTCAAGACGGGGCCGCTGCTCCGGTGCCGTGTCGTTTGCTATCTCCACGGGCACGCTGGCCAGAGGGGCCGCGCTGGCCAAAGGGGCCACGCTGGCCAAAGGGGCCACGACGGGTATCGCCGGAGCTGTCCCGCCGCAGCCCATTCCTGTTGGCACCGCAGCCACGGCCGCCACGAGGACACAGCCCAGAAGCGATGTGATCCGACGTTTCAAACTTTGCTTTATCATTGGCTCTCCCAGGGTAGGACGCGGCCTACGCAAAAGGCTTGCCGCGCATGGCGAGCGCTTTTACGGGGGTTTCAGCGCCGTCGGCCGAAAGGATGGGGCGTGTTGGACGTCCAGTGGACATCCGACGGACGTCCGCGGGACCATGCTGCTGCTCTACGGCGGACAATGCACCAAGGCAGAAAGCACTGTGCCGCCGGAATAGACCCCCCGAACGAGGAGGAGCCCCGCCGACGTAGGGATCATCACCGGCGAGTAGGCATTGGTGATTCCAACTACCAAGGGCCCGGACGGGCTGGTCACCGGCTGGAGGTCGCTGCGCAAACGATATATCGCCGTGTTCACACTCGGGAGCACCCTGGTGTTTACGAGAAGGTTTGGCCCGAGCACCGCAATGCCGAAGAGGTCCCTCCCGGTTGCGCCAACGTTCGTCGGCCCTGCTACGACCGTCCCGGAAGTCGAGTACCGTGCCACTCGCGACAGTTGCTGGCTTGACGGATACTCGCTCCACCCGAGGGCCAGGTCCGACCCAAACCATGCCAGCGACCCTGTGTGTACACTTGGGTTGTTGGACGATGACGCGAGCGTGGACGAAAGGAGCTGCGTACCATCGAGCGCGTACAGCCCAAATCGCACCGTGGTCGCGGGGTTCGCCCCATGCGTCGAGGCCCACGCAATTGCCGATGTCCCCACCACCAGATCGCCCCATCCCGTGCCCTGAAGCCCGACGCCAATGTCCCGTGACACGCTCGCAGCCGTGCTGCCAAGCCAACTCACGTGCGTGTTCAACGTGGACTGCTCGGTGGCGAAGGTAATGTAGCCAGCAGTCGACCAGCCGAACCCCGGTATGGCGTGCACGGAGAACGGGTACGGAATGGTTACCGTGGCAACGGCTTGGAGCGGCGACTGGGTAGCGCGGACGAGCGTGGCAGGACACCCTGCCGAGCATCCAGCGTAATCCGTGGAGCCGTAAACGGCGGCAATCTCTCCGCTCCCCGTCACCGTGATCTGGGCCCCCCCCATCCCCTGTTTTGGGATGCTGGTATACAGGGGACCAGAAACCACGGACCCGGCCGGGGACACGATGAGGATGAATCCTTTGTCGGCCCCTCCGCCTCCCCCGTAGGCACCAGTCACCGCCACGTTGCCGTTCGAAAGCAAGACCGCATCATCAACGGCCGCGTAGGGAACCCCCGAGAGCAGCGTTTGCCAGCTTCCGACGACCCAATCGAACCCCTCGTCCACCTGCCCGTCCCCGTTGTCGTCGATGAAATTACATACCTCCGTCCCCGCACATGTCCCCCACGCGCACGACACACTGCACGTCTGAGTCCCCCCCGTGCAGCTCTGCGTCGCATTCGGCGTACAGCCCGCTCCTGTGCACGTTCCCCAAGTCCCCCACACGTTGCTCGTGCACGCCCTGGTCTGGGTCCCGGAACTGCAGTTTCCACATGCCTGGCTCGCGCTTACACTGCCACTCGCCACCGCGCAATCCACCGTTCGGGAAGTCCCGCAATTGTCCGCCGCCGTCAGGCTTCCACAGGTTTTCGCCTGCCGCGAGCAGAAGACCGCGTCCGTCTCGGCGACACACGAGCAACTTCCCCACGTGCACTGCGCGCCACACGTCTGCGTTCCCCCGGTACAGCTCTGCGTCGCACTCACAGCACAGACCCCCTCGCCCGTGCAGCTTGCCCACGTTCCCCAGGTCCCATTGCTGCACGTACGCGTCTGTGTCCCGCAGTTGCCGCAGCTCTGACTGCTCCCTCCGATGCATTGCATACAGGTGTCCCACTGGCACGTGCCGAGACAGGTTTGCGTCCCCACGGAACCGCAGGTTTGCGTGCTGTTGACCGCACAAACTCCTTGCCCCGTGCAGCTCCCCCAAGCGCTCCAGGTCCCATTGCTGCATGTGCGCGTCTGCGCCCCGCAGTTCCCACACGCCTGCGACGAGACGCCAACGCAGGTCTGCCCAAGGCAATCGCCCCAGATGCACGCCCCCGTGCACGTCTGCATTCCCCCAGTGCCGCAGGTTTGCGTCGTATTGGTCGTGCACACGCCTTGCCCTGTGCAGCTCCCCCATGGTCCCCATGCTCCGTTGGAACAGGTGCGCGCTTGCGTCCCGCAGTACCCGCACGCTTGGGTGCTTGCCCCGCTGCACGCAGTCGAAAGACACGAGCCGCCGTTGCACACAAGGCCCGAGCCACATACGGTTCCATCCTCCGCATTGGCTCCCGCTACGCAAACGGCAGCCCCCGTGCTGCACGATATCGTCCCCTTCTTGCACGGGTCACTCGCGACGCACGATGCCCCGGCGTTGCATGGTGCTCCGCCGCAGACGTTGGCTACCTGGTATCCGCAGGTGTCCGTTCCTGTACACGCCCCGCAGCTCGTCGTACGCACCGCACCGCAGTTGTCCGGGTTGGTTACCGCTCCGCAGTTCTTCGCCAGTCGAAGACAGAATTGGACATCGCCCTCTGGAACGCAGCCGCATGTGTTGGCCGTGATGGCCCCGCACCACTGCGGAGTGACACAAGTCCCACAATCAACGGTCCTCGTTTTGCTGCAGTTGTCCGTGCCGCCAAGGGCGCCGCAGTTCTTCCCGAGCCGCTGGCAAAGCGCTTGGTCCGTCTCAGAAGTGCAGAAGGCACACCCATGGGTCGTCGGGTTGCAGCCGTAATTGCCACAGCCCTGACTCAGCTCTTCTTGGTCGTCGCAGGAACTGGCGTAGTAGACGTCGTTTCCCACACACTTTGTCGTCGCATGCCTTTGGCAACACGCGGACGTATCGAAGCTAAGGCAGTCGGAAGCACACTTGAGCCTGCCACCGTCGTTGACACTGGAGAAGTGCGTGGGGTCGACACTCGCACACGTTGTTCCGCTCGGAAGCGTAGTGCCGTCGCACGCCTCCGGCGCTGTGATGACCCCGTCGCCACAGGAACTGACCACTGTTGTTGGGCAGTCGCCCCACTGGCATAGGTCCGTGCAGGTGCGCACCCCGCCAGCTGCGCAAGCCTCCGTGGCGGACGGCGTACACGCGCAACTGGCAATCCCCGCTTCCCGCTGTTCACGCGTCTGAACTCCATCAAGATTGACGCAATGGACCAACGGAATCGACACCAACAACATCCAAGCGCGCATAGTGGACTCCATGTTAGAACGCCCCTTCGACAACCAACGCCTTTGCCCACGGGTTCACATGCACCCGTACCGCTGTACCCGACGCATTTGGGCGACTCAATGCGTACCACAAGGCCCCCCCCGCTGTAATCAGACCGCCACCAACGAGTCCGCCAATGCCAAACGCCCGCTCCTGGTCCACTGAGGACCTCTCCGAGTCAAACCATGCCTGCGCGCATCCTTCCGCAGTTGCACACTGCGTCTTGACACTGGACGCGTGCGTCGACGCCCTGATCATAAATGCCCCCCCGGTGATGGCAACCGCGGCTCCGGTCGCCACGGTCACCCACGGACCCCAGGAAGTCCCCCGCCTTTCTGCAGGTTCCGTCGGTTGCGGAGCCTTTGGCGCTGGCGCAACACACGCATCCCCCTGGAGCACCAGACCGTCCTTGCACTGCAGTGGTGCCTTGGGGACACAACGTTCTCCCACCCGCTCGGACTTCTCGTCGCAGGGCTCGAGCTCCAGTTTGACTTCTACGGTCAACGTCTCCCCTTCCGCAGCGTTGCGCTCCTGTCGAAAACGCTGGTACGACGGGGCAGACGCCTCGACCTGCACCTTCCCTGGATTCACTGGGAAAGGGGTCCCCCACAGCGCCCGATGAAGCTCCTTGCCCGACAGCGTCACCTGGGCATTCGCGGGAGACACCTGGACCACCACACGCGCTACCTTGTTGTTGGCCTGGTCCCGAACCTTGGTGCACCTCTCCTCGATGACATCTCGTGCTGCCAGGCTGACATCCGCAGCAGCCTCGGTCAGACACAGCTTGGAACTTCCAAGGGCGTCGGCAAACAATCGGCTGGACAGCTCTTCTTCCGCCAGGAACATGCGCAGCGACGGGGTCATCTTGATCTGGCCCGCACGACGCGCCAATACCAAGGCTTCCGCATGATTCCCAGCTTGCGATGCCTTCTGCGCCGCCTCGATGAGGTCACGCCTTGCGGCCGCTTCGCCTCCGTCTTGAGCCAGAGAGGGCTGCACCCACGCCTGCGTACTGAACATCAACGCTGCGACAACGACAATTCGGCCAGTCATGGTTCCTTTTCCTTTGGACTACTGTATGATCACGGTCCGTGCTGGGGGCGGCACGGGAACGGGCGTCGGGCTTGGCGTTGGCGGCCTGGCTGGAGCTGGAGCTGGACGTGGCTGGGGCTGGTGGGCCTGCGGCGTGGGAACGCGTGCTGCCGCCACTGTAGAGGACAACGTGACGCGGGGTGTGGCAGAGGGGAGCGGAGTATCCTTCAGCACGGGGGCAAGCGTAACCGAGGCCTCAGGAAGCCGTGCCACGGTGCTTGCCGAGCTCGTCGATGCCGCGGAGCGCGCGGGTTCGAGCGCACGGTTGCGCAGAGTCACCCAGGCACCGAGCGCGCCCAAGACAATTACCGGGGTAAAGAATGCAACCAACAGCGGAGCGCGGCTTCTGGGAATCCCGAGCTGGGGTGCAGAGGACACGGCTCCTTGTGTAGAATGGGCTCGCCTCTTGACGTTGGTCGATGGCCCCGCACGCGTGTCTGCTGGATAGGGCGCCATCGGTTGCGCATTGGGCATCATCCGCGTGAAGGCGTTAGGAAGCGTTGCTGTAAGGGCATCGAAGAAGGCACCGGCGTCCGCAAAGCGTTCTTTGGGACTCATGGCAAGCGCTTTGGAAAGGGTCCATTCCCATGCGCCCACATCGATCCCAAACTTGGCGGGCGTTGGACGTTGCCGGTCCATGATCTCGACAAACAGATGCAGCTCCTCGGCGCAATAGGGCGGTCGGCCACACAGAAGCTCAGTGACGATCAGTGCCATGGCATGGACGTCGGTCCAAGGACCTGTGCGAAGCCCTCCGAGCTGCTCGGGAGCGCCGTACGATGGCGAAAACGCAATGAGTTGAGACTTGGTGCGCGTCGCGCCGGTTCCTGCATCTTCGTCTGCTGTCATGCGCTTCGAGATGCCAAAGTCGAGAACCTTTAGACTCGGCTCCGTTCCCTCGGCGTGGACAAACATCATATTGGACGGTTTGATGTCCCGATGAGCAATGCCGCGACGATGGGCCATCGCCAAACCTTGGAACACGGGTGTGAGCAGAGCCAACGACTCCTGACACGTGTGCTGCTTGCCCCGACGCTCGACCAGAAACTGATCCAAGGTCTGGCCTTCGAGCCATTCCAGGGCCATCCATGCGGCTCGGTCCCCACGCGGCATAGGCGAGACCCCAAAGTCGTACACTTCGACAATGCTAGGGTGCTTGAACTGCGCCATGGTACGCGCTTCCATGGAGAACCCCTCCAGGAACTTCACCCGTTCCGCAACGGTCAGGTTGGGAGGTGTCTTGAGCACCTTGAGCGCCACAACGCGGTCCAGGGCGATTTGTACGGCACGGTACACGACGCCGAAGCCACCTTCGGCAATCACCTGCTGTACGGCGATGCGGTTCTCGATAACCGCGCCCGCTAGACCGAAGACATCACATGTGGACATTGGTGCGGCTTGCATCGCACTATCCGTACCACGGGTCCCAACACGCGAGCCCCCACCCGAACTAGGGGAAATAGCCCCGCTGCCACTCAGACCCGCAACCGCGTCGTGGTCTCGTGGACGTCCGCCGAACGTTCGTTGGACGTCCGCGACACCTTCGCGTCAGCCGAGCATCACGATGTCCCCTTCAACTGCTACTTTCGTCCCCTTCACGGTCACTCCCACGGCATCCGTTGTGATCTTCGAGTTCCCACTTACTGGGTCCTTGATGACCACCCCCCCCAAAGTGTCAACTTTGACAACTTCGCTGCCGTTGATCTTCACGACCACCGTTCCGTCTCCGATCTCGAGGATCGTGGTCAGTCCCACCTGGATGGTGACCTTGTCTTTGAGCTCGATCGTTGCCTTGGAGAGTGTGGACTCTGCTTTGATTTCGACGTGCCCCTGGTCCACAAGGGTCCCCTTGGCAGCGATGCTGACGTCGACCGCTCCGAGATTCAGGTTCTTCCCACCCGCCACCTCGACGCGCTCCCAACCGCCAATAGTCACCACCTGCGCAGCGGAGTGGGCCTTGGTGTCCGTGCTGCCGAAGCCGCTCGGCAGTGTGGTGAAGGGTTTTCGCAGGGACTTTAGCGACGTGATGGCCAGTTCTACTGCGGTCTCCAGTGTCTTGAGCTTCAGATCGGCCGCATCCTTGAGCAGTTCTTTGGCTTTGACCTCCGTCGTAGCCGCGAGCTTCGCCACTGCACCTTTCGCCGCCTTGAGGTCTTTCTTCGCCTCGGCGAGCGCGTCCTCGGCCTCCGTAACCTCGGCCTTCGCTGCGTTCCACTGCAGGCGCGCCGTCGCGAGTAGCTCGCTCGCGACCAGCAGTGCGGAGTAGCTGACAGGATTGCCTACGAGGTCCCGAACCATGTCAGGAGGCGCGCCAATGGAAACGCGGTCGCCAAGCAGCAACAACTCCGCGTTGCGCGAGCTCACCAGCACCTCTTGCATCGCCGCTATTTCCGTCTGCCCCGCGCTCTCCACCCGTGCGGATGCGCCCGCTCCGACCGCCGACAGGTTGGCCTCGTTGCCTCGCAGATCCACATGGGTGGTGCGCACGCGGAACCCAGGGATGGAATCGGGCCCCTTCGGCAGCTTGAACGGAGAGAGCAGGTTCTTGATTTTCTTGGTCCCCTTGTCGAGCATGTCAGCAGGAGCGTCGAGCAACGCGATCCCCTTCTCGAGCAAGTTGCCCGGCTTGTATTTCTTGGTGTCGGCGCTGATGAAGGAGAACCCGTCAGCGGCATACTGGACAATGCGATCCGGAGTCGCGAGGGTGATCCCCTCCTTGGCGAACAGCCCAAGACTGCTCGGATCCTCCTCCACCAGGTCGAGTAGCTTGAGCGCGCTTGTCGCCAGGTCCCGAACCGAATCGATCACCTCACGGACGTCGGTGACCATCTGTCGAATTGATTTCGTGAGGGTCTTCATCACCCCCGCAGGCGCTGCAGCGAGCTTGACGACGGCCATGGCTTTGTCGCCGACGTTCTTCTTGGGGTCGATAAGGTCCTTGACCGGCTTGACGAACGTCCCCTCGACCTTCTTGTAATCGCCCGGGACTCCCGACCAGGGGGCCTTCTCGAACTTCACCTGAGCGTCCTTGACGGTGTCCATGGTTTGGTCGATGAGCCCCTTGACCTTCTTGATCTTCGAGAGCAGAGGCTGGGCGAGCGGGATCTTCTGCAGTCGCGCTTCGAGCCCTTCGAGTCGGCCGTTGAGCCTCCCCAATAGGCCGAGCACGCCATGCTCCGGGGGTCCAAAGCGTTCCACATAATGCGCGTCGGTCCCCGCCTTTGGTGCAGCGGTCCCCAGGAACCTGGCAAGGACAAGGTTCCATGCAACCTTGCCTGCGTTCTTGCCTCCGGGAGGCTTTCGGCCTAGCCCTTCGGCAAGGGACGCGAAGCCCTTGTCGGAGGTTGCCTCGAAAGACTCGACCCCGCGAACCATGGGGCTGAGGAGGCTCTGCATTTTGAGCCGACCTGGACGTACGGGGCCCGGCGGTCCATTGCCCCGATCGTCCGGCTTCTCGCCCTTGACAGCAGGACCCGCCGCCAGGGTGAGCAGCGAGCCGGATACAAACGAGATTTTGTCCTTGCCCGAGGTGAACGCCTCCCCTCCGATGTACTGGTACCATTCGCCGGAAGCCAGCACGGTCGCGGCCTTGCCCAGGTGCCAGAGGCTCTCCTCCTCCACGCCGAGGTACAGGTGTTTCGTGGTCTTGAGGGACACGCCCGAATAGCCGAAGACGATCTCTCCACTCTTGCGCTTCGGGGCGCCCAGCAAAAGCTTGACACACGGTGTACTGTCAGCCGCACTCGTGGGGACAGACAGGTATACGTTTTGTTCCTTCGTTGGTTCGGGTTTTGTCGCAGGCTCCGGTTTCTGGCCGTCTAGCAGAAGTTTAGAAGTCATCGAGTCGGGGAAGCTACCGCACGGACCGTTTCCTCGGTTCAACATTTGTCCAGCAGGACCGGCCACACGACGTAGGCAACCCGGTCACGACCGCAGGGCTAATGGCTTTGGCCGAGGAGCCCGCGCAGCGTATAATAAAAGTACGTGACTGCGGTTCTCAAAGTAGGTTTGGTTTACCCCGCCACTGCTTCCTCGTATTCCCCCTCGGCCAGGTTGTCGAAGCGCGTGAACTCCCTGTCAAACCGCACTTTTACCATCCCTGTTGGACCGTTGCGCTGCTTTGCAATAATCAGCTCGGCGATGTTCTTCTCCGTGGACTCTTTGTTGTAGTAGTCGTCTCGGTAGATAAACACAATGTTGTCCGCGTCCTGCTCGATGGCCCCTGACTCGCGAAGATCCGAGAGCTGAGGGCGTTTGGACTTCTCACTGCGCGTCTCTACAGCCCGATTGAGCTGCGACAGAGCGATCACTGCAACCGAGAGCTCCTTGGCAAGAGCCTTGAGACCTCGCGAAATCTCGCTGATTTCCTGTTCCCGTGAGTTCGCGTTTTCCCGTCCCTTCATGAGCTGCAGGTAGTCGACCACCACAAGACCAAGACGCTGCGCCTTCTTTGCCCCAGCCCCTTCCCGATCGTGCTCCGACTGAAGACGCCGTACTTTGGCCCGAAGCTCGAGAAGCGACAAACTGGGGGAGTCGTCAATCCAGACCGGGAGGCTTCCAAGGAACGCTGCTGCTTGGGTCAGCTTGTTCCAGTCTTGAGGCGATAGGTGTCCCGTGCGGATCTTGCTGACGTCAACTTTCCCTTCAGCACAAACCATGCGGTTCGCCAGCTGCTCTCGGGGCATCTCCAGAGAAAACACCGCAACGCCAACTCCAGGCTGCTCCCAGCGCTCGTTCGGGTCCGTTGCGGACTCACGCTGCCTCGGACTGGCTACGTTGACCGCAAGGTTCAAGACAAAGCTGGTCTTGCCCATGCCGGGACGGGCCGCGACGATGCTCAGGTCTCCGTTGTGCAGTCCTGCGGTCATGCGGTCGTAGCGCTCGAATCCAGTGGGGACCCCCGTGATGCGATCGCCGCGGTTCATGGCGTCGACCAGCGCTTTGAACGACTTTTTCATGACGTCGCGCAGAGGCTCGACGCTGCTGGTGCTCACGGTGCGTGCAATCTCGTAGATGGACTGCTCGGCCTGGTCGATGAAAGATTGCGCTTCGCCGTAGTCTATGTAGCCCTCGGCGGTGATGCGCTGACAGGCGGCAATGAGCTGGCGCACGCGGGCCTTCTCGTGAATGGTCCGTCCATAGGCTCCAACGTTGGCGACCACCGGAGCCGCGTTGAGGACCTCGGTGAGATAGGGGAATCCCCCCACTTGCGCGAGACGTTCTCTGTCGCGAAGCCAGGAGCCGACTTGCAAGAGGTCGACGGGCTGTCCTCTGGAACGCAGGTCGATGCAGGCCTCGAAGATGCGACGGTGCGCCTCTGAGTAGAAGTGTTCGGCCTTGAGGAATTCGAGGACCTTGTCGAGAGCGCCGGTGTCGAGCATGGCGGCACTGAGCACGCCAGCTTCGGCATCGAGGTCGTGAGGCGGGACGCGTCCATCCACCGCCACGTGGGGAATGTCGCGGGGGGTGAACTTGCGTTCCAAGGGGACTCCGGCGCTCCAACCGAGTTTGGCGATCGGAGCGCGGGTTATAGGCTATTTGGCGATGACTTCGACCTTGAGGGTAGCGATCACGTCGCTATGGAGGCGGACTGCGACATCGTATTTGCCGAGGGTGCGAATGGGGTCGGCAAGCTGGATCTTCTTTCTGTCGAAGTAGACCCCTTTGGCTCTGGCAGCGGCTTCGATGTCTTTGGTGGTGACCGAGCCGAAGAGCTTTTTGTCTTCGCCCGCGCGCTGGGAGATGACCAAGACCAAGCCGTCGATTTGGCTGGCGAGGTCTTTGGATTCGCGCTTGGTTTTTTCGGTCCTAGAGACGGCCACGGCCTTTTCGTGGTTGATGCGGTTGACCGCGGCGGTGGTGGCCGGGAGAGCGAGTTTACGAGGGATGAGGAAGTTACGTGCGAAGCCAGGGCGAACGCGCGCGAGGTCGCCGGATTTTCCGACGTTCTCGACATCCGACTGGAGCACGACTTGGATCGTGGCGGGCATGGTGGGGTTCTCCGGTTAGCCGGTCACGGTGAAGGGGAGGAGGGCGATATTGCGCGCCCTTGCGATCGCGAGGGTGACTTTGCGCTGGTGTCGAGCGCAGTTGCCGCTGATGCGACGAGGGACCACTTTGCCGCGTTCGGAAACAAAGTAGCGAAGGGCTTGAGGGTCTTTGTAATCGATCACCAAGGCTTTGTCTGCGCAGTACTTGCAGACGCGTTTTTTGCCACCGCGGCGTCGTCCGGGAGCGTCGGCGTTGAGGTCCGGTCCGCGCCCGATATCTTTGTCGTCATCCATCATGGATCCCATGGGTCCTCCTGCTCACACGTCTTCTTCTTTTTTCTCTTCGGCTTCGACGTCTTCGAACTCTTCTTCTTCTTCCCGGTGTTTGGGTCGAGGCGCGTCGGGGCCTAGATCGACCAATCCGAGAGCGCGCTCTCTGGACTCTTTTTCGTCTTCTTCGGGAGGAAGCTCCAGGCGACCCAGTTTGACCTCGTCGGGGTCGATCGCGACGGCGCCGACGTCGACGTTATCGCGGGTGGTGACCGTTTGGTACTTGACCACCGCGTCCTGGAGCTTGAGGTTTCGTTCGAGCTCGGTGACGAGGCCGCCGGCGCCGACATATTTGATGTAGACGTAGACGCCTTTTCGCTGTTTGGCGACGGGATACGCGAGCTTACGTCGTCCCCAGGCTTCGACCTTGACTAGTTTTCCGTGTTCGCGTTCGACGACTTCGGCAACGCGGTGCTGGACTTTGTCGGCGGCGTCGGCGTCGACATCGGAGCGAAGGATGTAGATAGTTTCGTATTCACGGGCGTGGAGCTTTTGCGCCGCGCCGGTAGCGATGGCCATGAGTCCTCCTGGACGAGAGGCCCGCGGGACGAGGCGCCCACGAGCGAGGGAGCGCGTGTTTAGCAACGGAACGCGAGGAGCACAACACGACAAATGCGGCGTGAGGCGCGGGCATGACGTAATAGGGCGCTTGTGAAGGAGCAAGACGAGACATTACGCACGGCGGGGCGCGGTGGAGTCGCCGTGCTGGGAGCCAAAGTATTTTTCATTGTCATCGGGTTTGTCCAGCAGCCGCTGCTTCGGGCGTCGATCGGACTTGCCGGGTATGGCGCGCTGTCACGCGTGTTGTCGGTGGCGAACATCGTCAACAACGTGGTGGTTTCGAGCTCGACACAAGGGGTAAGCCGAGCGGTGTCGCGAGCGCCAGGTCACGAACGGCAAGCGCTTCGGGCGACGCTCCGGGTGCACGCGCCGCTGGCCGTAGGACTCGCCCTTGCGTTTGCGGCGCTCGCTCCTCTTGTGGCGTGGTTTCAGCACGCTCCGCACATCACCTGGCCGCTGGTGGTGCTTTCGGGGGTGGTTCTGCTTTACGGGTTGTACGCGCCACTGATTGGTGCGCTCAATGGGCAGCGTCAGTTCACCCGTCAGGCGGCGCTGGACGTCTGTTTTGCGGTGTTGCGCACGACCGGTCTGGTGGGCATGGGGGCGCTGTTTGTGTCGCGCGGACTGCCGGGGCCACTGGGAGCCACCCTTGGCTTTGTGGTTGCGGCGGGGTGTATTCTTCCTGTGGCCTTGCGTTGGACCGGACTTGGCCAGGCGGGTGAAACCGAGCTCGTGGGAAAGGTGTACTTGGCGCAGCTTCTTCCGATCGCAGGAGCCCAGCTCTTTACCAATCTGTTGATGCAGTCGGACATGACGCTACTGGGACGGTTTCTCTCGTTGGGGGCCGTCGCCGCTGGACTCGGGGATGGGGCAAGGACGAGCGCGGACGAATGGGTGGGAGTGTACCGAGCGTGCCAGCTCTTTGCGTTTCTCCCCTACCAGCTGTTGTTCAGCGTGACGCAGGTGTTGTTTCCGATGCTGGCAAGGGCGCGGGCGGAAAACGATTGGGACGCAGTAAGGCGTTACGTGGCGCGTGGGGCACGCATTGGAGCGATCCTTTGCGGACTCTTGGTTTGCGTGGTGGTGGCGCTGGCGGAGTCGCTCCTTGCGTTTGCGTACGGAGCCGACGTCGGGGAGCTAGGGGCGGCGGCGCTTCGAGTGCTTGCCCTGGGCCAGGGGGCGTTTGCGATGATGGCCCTGGGGACTACGGTTTTGACGAGCCTAGGACGAGAGCGAACGTCGGCGGTGCTCACGCTGGGAGCGGTCGTTGCGGTGGTTGCACTCTGTTGGCTCGGCGTGGCGGACGCACCTTTTGGGGCGTCTCAGCTTGTGCGCACGGCGTTGGCGACGAGCGGGGCGCTTGCGGTTGCACTGGGGGTGGCAGGGGTGCTGGTATATCGGCAGACGCGGGCGTTTGTCCCGTTGCGCACGGCGCTTCGAGTGGGAGCGGCGGTGCTCGTTTGTGTGGGGGTCGGGCTGGTGCTGCCGCGGGTGGGGAGGTTTGCGACGATGGGGCTGGCGGGTGGTGTGGCAGCCCTGTACGTAGCGTTTCTTACGCTGACGGGAGAGCTTGGAAAAGAAGACCTGGCGGTTGCTCGGGCTGTCTTGGGGCGCAAAGGTGGGTAGGCGGTGCGGCGTGAGGACGTGCTGGTTTTTCGCGTCCGTCATGTTGGTGATGGGGGCCACGGAGGTAGCAAGAGCCGACGGTGCAGCGCCTCCGCCTTTTGTTCCACCTCGCAGGAGGGCATGGCCTTTGTTTGACCCGTATCTGTCGTCGCGGGAGTTTCTGGTAACCGGTGGACTTCTTCGGGCTCGCGAGGTGGGGGGACGGGACGACGTTGGGGGGTTCGGTGTGGCGCTGGGAGAGAGCCTACTGACACGTCGTCAGGGGTTATTTGTGCGAGCGCGGGTTGAGTATGGCTTTCAGATGGTGGGGGGACGTCACGCCATCGTGGGGCTGGCAACGTATGCCTATGGGGCCGGGCTTGGGATTGGGCCTGTGGAGCTCGAGGCTCGGGTAGCTCTCACGGCCCTCGACATTCACCTTGGGGCGGACCAATGGGGGTTCGGTTTTTTATCGCCGCGTGTCGGAGCGGCCGCGTCCGTGCAGATTGGGACTCTTCGCGTTGGGGCGATGGTGTTCAGCGAGTACTGTTGGCGATGGGTAGGTGGCCCAGACGTACGGGTTTTTGGACTGGCGCTCGATCTAGGTTTTCTGCGTCCGCCCCTTCCGCTTCCCGCGCGCTACGCGGTCCCGTGACGGATTTGCAAATCTGCAACGCATGGTTGACTTGTCGTGACGCCATCGGGTAACTATGCGTCCGGCCTGCCTGTTGGGGCCAAACTCAAGGAGAAATAGACATGAAAGCTTTGTCGAAGTTCGTGGTGGGGTTGACGATGGCGTGGGTTCTGGGTGGCTGCGCGATGGCGAGCGGCGGCAACGGATCGGTGAGCGGATTCCTTTACAGCGGATACAAGATGGGCGGCGCCATCAATCCGACAGGGGGAACGAAGACGGGCGAAGCGTGCGCGTCAACGATCCTGGGCTGGATCGCCACGGGCGACGCGTCCATTACGGCGGCGAAGGCGGCGGGCGGCATCACCCAGGTGTCCCATGTTGACCACGACAACATGAGTATCCTCGGTCTCTACGGCAAGTCCTGTACGATCGTCGTAGGCCAGTAGTCGCGTCCTCACTTCCGCTTCTTGCCTTCCATCTGTCCTAAGCATGTCCGCGCCAAAAAAGTAGGTTTGGTTTAGGCGCCCAACGTCTCGAAGAGCTTGGTGAGGATCACGCCGAGTGAATCCCCTTTGCGAAGCACCGGTGCGATCGAGCGGGCCTGCGTGGCAAGCTCGCTCGTCGTGTCTCCCGAAAAAAACACCACCGGGATCTCGGCGTCGCACCGATGGATCAAGTTTGCGACCTCGATCCCGGAGCCCTCGTCGAGCCACAAGTCGATCACCGCCCCCTCGACTCGGGTAGACGCCAGGATATTGTCCGCTTCTGCCATGGACCGGGCGTGCACGGCCTCGTGCCCTTTCCGATGGATCGCTCGGATCAATACGTTAGCGACGAGGTTGTCGTCCTCTACGACGAGAATTCGTTTGGAAACCCTCTTGATCACGCGGACGGCAGTTTGGCACACTCCCGAGGTCCACCGTCAGCTAAACCAAACCCATCTTGAAAACCGCAACTTCGTCGCCGGCGATCCGGAGGACCTCACCCCCGCACGATCCGGAGTGTTTCCAAGGTCCCCCTCCCCATCGATGGGGAGGGGGCGCTGTGAAAGGCCTACGTGGTCGCGTCCATCCCGTGAGACCCTAAACGATATCGCACGGTTGCAATGCGGATGACGCTGACGCTGACGCT
>CAITRH010000603.1 GCA_903894755.1 uncultured delta proteobacterium | reverse complement strand
GGAACAGTGGTGCACGAGGCTCTCCTCCCCCCTCGCTCGAAGACGATTTTCCTTGCCCGCATGGGCAAGGAGAATGTCGAGGGAGAGGGGGGCTGGGGGGGTGAGGTCTGCGCGAGCGGAAACCTGCGGTTCTCAAGATGGGTCTGGTTTAACCTCGAACTCGACGCACCCGGCTGACTGTGCTTCGATCTTCCCGTGAGCCTTCAGCCACCCGCGGCGCTCGGACGGGTAGGTCCCTACGAGCTTCTCGTTGAGATCGGCTGCGGCGGGATGGCATCGGTATTTCTCGCCCGCCCGATGGACGGTCGCGTGGGATCTGGCTTGGTTGCGGTCAAGCGTCTCCACAAACATCTCGCGACCGACCGCGTCTTTGTGAGCATGTTGGTCGATGAGGCGAGGCTCGCTTCCGCGATCCGTCACGACAACGTGGTACGGGTTCACGAGCTCGGGTTCGAGGCGGGAGCTCCATACATCGTCATGGACTACGTCGAGGGAGCGTCCCTTGCGGACCTGACCTTTGCGCTCCTTGACGCGGGTCGGGCGTTCGACGTGCGCATGGCTCTGAGGATTTCCCTGGACACCCTCGCGGGGCTTCATGCGGCCCACGAGCTGCGCGATGAAACGGGACGTCCCCTGGGCATTGTGCACCGCGATGTCAGCCCACAGAATCTGCTCATAGGGTGCGACGGACGCACGCGGCTCACCGACTTTGGCGTCGCCAAGGCTCAAGACCGCGTGCAAGTGACCCAGGTCGACGAAGTCAAGGGGAAACTTTCTTACCTGGCCCCTGAGCGCATCGACAAACGTCGCATTTGCACGGCTCAGAGCGACGTATTCTCGATGGCCATCGTCCTTTGGGAGTGCATCGCTGGCCGTCGGCTCTTTGCGGGCGACAGCACCGTCGATACGCTTGCAGCCGTGATGGCGCGTCCTATCCCATCGCTGCGCGACCTTGGTGCGGCGATCCCGTTGCCGGTTGACGACGTGATCGCGCGGGCGCTGTCGCGCGACCTTGACACACGGTTTTCGACTGCCGCCGACTTTGCTTCGGCGCTGGAACGCTCGGGTGGGCCCTTGCTGGTGGGGACTCATGCCGAGGTTGGACGGCTTATGGAAGCTTTTGCGGGGCTTCGCATGGCCGAACGTCACTCCCAGATCCGGTTGGCGGTTGCCAAAGACGATGTGGTGGAACTGCTTCGCGCATCGGGGCTTCCCGATCGCGAGTCGCTGACTGGAGAGCGGCTCACTCCCGAGCTTTTGCTGTCACTTGCGCCGCCGGCGCCAGCGGGAGGTACGCTGGAGATGGTGTCATTTCGTCCAGCCCGTCGCTGGCGATGGATAGCCGGTGCGGGGCTCGGGGGACTGACCCTTGGAGCGGCCGTGATGGCTGGAGTGGCGTACCGCAGGGTTGGGCCCATCGTGCCCCTCGTGGCTGCGGCGCCGTCTTTTGCCGCGCCAGCGCCATCCGTCGTCGCCGAGCCGGTACGTTCTTCACGTTGGGTGCGCGTGACGCTTCCTGTTGTTGCGGTGAGGGTGACGTTCGATGAAGTCGAGCGTGAGCTTACCCCACCGTCCGACACGGTCTCCTTCGAGCTCGAACCTGAGCGTGGGACTCGACATCGTCTGACCGCACAAGCGGCGGACGGGACTCGGGCCATGGCTACGGTGGTAGAGGCCGATGGAATTGCAAGTCTCGAGGGGACTGTTACGAGGGCGGCTCCAGTGGCGTCGCCGGTCCGCCGTATTGCGGTCCCTGCTGGAACAGTCAAGAATGGGTTTACCAAGCTACGATAGCGATAAGAATGGAACGGTCGATGAGCGGACGAGGACGAATCCTATATGTGAGTCATGACAGCGCGAGTCCGTCGGGTGGGGTGCGCGTGCTGTATGCGCACGTGGGGCATTTGACGGAGCGGGGGTTTGCAGCATTCATAGTGCATTCCAAGTCAGGGTACCGTCCAAGCTGGTTTGACGCTGGGGTGCCCACCATGAGCTTCGAGGGGGATTTGCAGCTGGATCCCGACGACATTGTGGTGTTGCCTGAGGACCACCGCGTGGCACTTGAGGCCTTTGCGCGTGTCCCCGTGCGCAAGATCGTGTTCTGTCAGAATCACTACTATGTGTTCAGCGGGCTTGGGGAGCATCGGTCTTGGGCGGAGCTCGGGATCGAGCGTGCGCTTTGCTGCTCGACAGTGATCCAGGGGTTTCTCGAGTCGGTGCTGGGGTTTCCAAGGGTGGCCTTGGTGCACAATGCGATCGACCTGGACAGGTTCCGACCGAGGCCGAAGGTTTTCCAGATAGCGACGATGCCTCGCAAGGCGCCTTTTGAAGCGAGTTATGTCCAGGGGCTATTTCGCAGTTTGTACGGAGACGTGCCTGGGTGGTCCTGGGTGGTGATCGACAAGGTGCCCGAGGGGAGGGTGGCGGAGCTGATGGGAGCGTCGTCGGTTTTCCTGTCGTTGAGCCGCTACGAGGGGTTTGGGCTTCCTCCGCTCGAGGCGATGGCATCGGGTTGTGTCGTAACGGGATTTCGAGGGGACGGTGGACGGGAGTACGCGTCGACGGAGAACGGGTTTTGGTGCGACGAGGGCGATCTCGTGGGATGTACCCAGGCGCTCAAGCGGGCGGTGGACTCGGTAGCAGCAGGGGGCGAGCCGCTCGAGCAGATGCATCGGGCGTCGTCGCAAACCGCAGCGACCTACACCCCACAACGTCAAGGCGACGAGCTCGAAGCCTTCTTCAACGACCTCGGCGCCAAACGCCCCCTGCGGGGGGGCAAATAAGGGGCTTCGCCCCTCCGCTCCCGTTGGTCGCTACCCCCTGCGCATTCAAGGGGAGGACCTCGATGCTCTCACGCCGCGACCTCGATGCTCTCACGCCGCGACCTCGATGCTCGGCTTGCTGGATGTCGAGCCTCGCCCACTGGACGTGGATTGCGGACACGTCGCGCATGTGAACGTCGAGGTCGACGTGGGCAATGCTCCAAACCGCAGACCTCGAACATCGCCCGCAGGGACCACGAGCATCGCACACATGGACCTCAATTGGTTGGCTGTGACCACGTAGAGCATCTAGGTCGCGACGTGCAACCATCGAGGTCGCGCACGTCAAACGTTGTGCGGCGACGTTCGATGCTCGCACGCGGCGACTTCGAGGCTTGCACACTGCGACCTCGAGGGTCCAACATATGGACTTCGAGCATTGCACGCTGGACGTGAATTATGGGCACGTCCTGCATGCCGATGTCGAGGTCGAGGCAGTAGATGCTCCAACGCGAAGACTTGGAGCATTGGCCACAGGGCCCCAAAGCATCGAACAGCTGGACGTCAATTTCGGGGCTGTCGAGACGTCAAGTTCGAGGTCCCGATGTACAACCATGGAGGTCGCGACGTACAAGGGTCGAACGCGCTCGGTGCAAGTGTCGAGGTCGCCTCGTGGGAGCGTCGAACGGGCGGCGTGCGAGCCTTCGGGTCGCGTTGAAGATGGTTTTGAGCGTGAGGGGGGAAAAGCTTCTTGCAAACGGCGGGTGAGTTGCCGAACATGGTGGCACCTGAACTGGAGCAAACCCATCATGCAAAATCTCGTCGGTGACAACGCCCCCTCGGAGCAGACCTTCGGTACGTACCTCAAGACGCTTCGGGGACTCGAAACAGAATTCAAAGCCTTTTGCATCACCCTTGGCCCGGCCGAGCGCAAGAGGCTCCTTCATGCGCGCCTTGGCGCCGAGCCGCACATTGCGCGGGTTCAGGAGCTGGCCGCCAAGTTCGGCGTCAATATCGAAGGGATCCCGACGGCGGGGATGATGGCCGATCTCGCGCTCTGGATCTCGCTTCGGGCGGTCCAGGATGTGCTCCGCAGCCTGCTTCAGTGGGTGGACGACACGGCCGGCGAGGCCGAGTCCGAGGCGTGGCAGGCATTTCTGGCGTACTACGGGGCGCTCAGCGCGATTGCGCCGCGCGTTCCTGCGCTTGCAGTGCTTCTCGCGCCGACGGTCGAATTCATGGCGACCGGGGCTCGGAAGAAGGCGGGGGTCGGCAAGACGGGCGGCGCCGGGACGACGGGCGGCACCGGCACGGCAGGACCGGCGGCGCACGGCTGAAGGTCCAGTTCAGCAGCGGCCGTGCGTCGTAAACGGACGCCTGCTAAACCAAAACCATCTTGAAAACCGCAGGTCCGATCTACCGCTTCCGCGCCCCAATGTCGCGTAGACCTCACCCCCAACCCCCTCTCCCTCGACATCTTCCTTGCCCATGCGGGC
>CAITRH010000602.1 GCA_903894755.1 uncultured delta proteobacterium | reverse complement strand
TGTCGCGGGTGTCGCGGCTCGGACCTGCGTTCGGACCTGCGGTTCTCAAGGTGGGTTTGGTTTAGAAGTGGAATCAATTGTACGCATGGAAACGCTTGCCCTACGCGTGTGTTAGCGCTACGCAGATCCCCACTATGACAACGAGCTGTGCAACGTCTTCGTCCACAACCGCCTCGACTGAACCACGATGCGCGTTCGACTCGGTGTTTCGTGGCCCGCTGCGCTGGCTTTCGCAGTCGTGACGCGCGACAAGCTACGGCGTCTTTGCCGCGTGCTCACTGGGATGCTGCTGGCGCCGTTGGTGTGGCTGCTGGTCCTGGCGGTGTTTACTCCGCTTCCTTCCGAGCTTCGCCGGGGAGGCCCCAGTGACTCCATACGTTTCCTTGACCGCGACGGGGGTTTGCTGCGCGAGGTTCGGGCGGACGACGGCACAAGAGCGCGTTGGGTACCGCTCGAAGAAGTGGGCGATCGGGTGATTCTGGCGGTTCTCGCAGCAGAGGACCGTCGTTTCCGCATGCATCCTGGGGTCGACCCCGTCGCGTGTGTGAGGGCTGTGCTTTCGAGTCTTTGGCACCGTCGGATTGTGTCGGGGGCGTCCACGTTGACCATGCAACTGGCTCGTCTGGTACGACCTCACCCCCGGAACTTTCGGGGCAAGGTGGGGGAGATGGCACTTGCACTTCGCATCGAGGCGTCGCTTTCGAAGAGAGAGATCCTGGAGCAGTATGTCAACCTTGCACCGTTCGGCGAGGGGATTCGAGGCATCGGAGCGTCGAGTGCGGCGTATCTTGACAAGCCACCAGCGAAGCTCTCATGGGCTGAGGCGGCGTCGCTGGTGGGACTGGCGCGAGGTCCTGCAGTGTATTCCCTTAGGAGGCATCCGGAGCGGGTGCTTCGCAGGCGCGACCGGATTCTTCGCAGGTTGCAAGCAGCCCACTGGATCACCGAGGACGAGGCAACGCGGGCGCTTTCCGAGCCTCTTTCAGTGCGCATTGGAACCGCGGCCTTTGGGGCGCCTCACTTGGTTCATGCGCTGTACACGGGCGCCCTTGGGGATCCACCTGCGCGAGACAAGACCGTAGAAACAACGCTACGTAGGGAGCTTCAGCGCGAGGCCGAGCAGGCCGCACGCAGTACTGTGGGACTCCTGGCTGGGCGGCATGTGACAGCCGCCAGTGTCGTCGTGATTGACAACGCGTCTGGTGAGGTCTTGGCGTATGTGGGCTCACATGACTTCGAGGACAGTGCGCATGGGGGGCAGAACGATGGGGTTCGCGCGCGTCGTCAGCCGGGCTCGACGTTGAAACCCTTTGTTTACGGGCTTGGGATGGAGCGCCTTGGATGGCATGCCGCTACCATCTTGCCTGATGTGGAGCTGTTGATCCCGGTGCCTTCGGGGGTCTATGCGCCCCGCAATTACGACGAGACGTTTCACGGTCCGGTGCGTCTTCGGGAGGCGTTGGCGAATTCCTTCAATGTGCCCGCAGTGTGGGCTGCGGAGCAGGTGGGGATCTCAGTGTTCTTGGAGCGTCTTCGGGCCTTGGGTTTCGAGTCGCTCACGGAGGGGCCGGAGACCTACGGGCCAGCCCTGGCGCTTGGGGACGGCGAGGTGACGCTGCTTGAACTGACCGATGCGTATGCAACGCTGGCAAGGGGTGGAGTGAAGCGTGCCGTGCGTTTTCGAAGGGGGCCTTCGGAGGAGCATCGGGTGTTTCCAACTGAGGTAGCGGAGCTGTTGACCGATATCCTTCAGGACAAGCATGCGAGGGTTGCGTCGTTTGGCGAGGGGAGCGCTCTCGAGTTGGAGGACGTGGCGGTCAAGACAGGGACCTCCAAGGGGTATCGGGACAATTGGACCGTGGGGTTTTCTCCTGAGGTGACGGTAGGAGTGTGGGTGGGCAATTTCGATGGGAGTCCCATGGAAGGCGTAAGTGGCGTGACGGGCGCAGCGCCGCTGTTTCGGACAGTGATGGAGGCGGCGCGCGGCGGGACTTTGGCGCGGGTTGCGATGAGCGACAGGTTTGATCGTGGGGAGATGTGTCCGCTGTCAGGCGGGATTGCAACCGGGGCGTGTCCTCATCGGGTGGGGGAGTGGTTTCCGAGGGGGGTAGAGCGGCGGGAGTGCTCGATGCACGAGCGGGTTCGGGTGGATCGGCGGACGGGGCTCAGGGCTGGAGCAGCGTGTCCAGTGGGAGTGGTGGAGGAGCGTCGATTCGAGCGGTACGAGGGGTTGTTTTTGGGGTGGGCGCATGGGGCGCGTCGTGGGATGGCGCCGACGGGGTTTTCTCCACTGTGTCCAGGGGAGTCGGAGGTGGGGTCGACGGTGTTGCGGATTGTGTCACCGCGGGATGGTGCGCGGTATGCCGTGGATCCGAGCAGGGCGAACCAGACGGTGGCCGTTCGGGTGGAGGTTCCCGAAGGGGTGCGCGAGGTGGAGGTGTTGGTGGATGGGCGGTTGCATTTGCGGCTGACGCGTCCATTTGTGGGGGCATGGGCGCTGGTGCCTGGGGAGCACGTATTGTCAGCGAGGGGGGGGGGACGTCACACGGGCGATGTGCGGGTGGTGGTGGAGTAGGGGCGGAGTAGGGGCGGAGTAGGGGCTTAGGTTCGCGTCCATTCCCTGAGAACCCTAAACGATATCGCACGGTTGCAATGCGGCTGACGCTGACGTGGACGACGTGGATCGCCGAGGGCTCTGGCCAAGGAGGCCGAAGCGCTCGGCTTGACCG
>CAITRH010000601.1 GCA_903894755.1 uncultured delta proteobacterium | reverse complement strand
GGGGAGGGGAGGGGGGAGGGGAGACCGGTCAGTGACCGTGTCCGCCGCCTTCATCCTTGACGGCCGACACCATCCCTGAAAGCGTCTTCTTCGCGTCACCGAGCACCATGGTGGTGTTCGGGAAGAAGAAAAGCTCGTTCTCCACGCCGGAGAACCCAGGGTTCATGCTGCGCTTCAACACGAGCACCGCTTTGGCGAGCTCCACGTTGAAGACCGGCATGCCGTAGATAGGACTCTTCGGATCCGTCTTCGCCGCCGGGTTGACCACGTCGTTGGCCCCAACGATGAGGACCACGTCCGTGCGGGCGAAGTCATCGTTGATGTCGTCGAGGTCAAAGAGCCGGTCGTAGGAAACGTTCGCCTCGGCAAGGAGCACGTTCATGTGCCCCGGCATTCGTCCTGCCACCGGATGGATGGCATAGCGCACCTCGCAACCGTTCTTCTCGAGCTGGTTGGCAAGGTCGCGCACCGCGTGCTGGGCCTGTGACACGGCCATGCCATATCCAGGGACCACGATGACCGACTGGGCGGCCTTGAGCACTTCGGCAGCTTCGTCGACCGTGGCCTCGTTGAAAGGCTTGGACGCTGTGGTTGTGAGCGCAGCGTTCTGCGTGTCCGTTCCGAAGGCGCCGAAGAGCACGTTCGCAAAGGACCGGTTCATGGCCTTGCTCATAAGCAGCGACAGGAGCAGTCCCGAGGAACCGTCCAGCGCGCCCGCGATGATCAGAATGTTCTGGTTTAGCGCAAACCCCGTGGCGCATGCGGCAAGGCCTGCGTACGAGTTGAGCAGCGAGATCACCACCGGCATGTCGGCGCCGCCGATGGGAAGCACCGCCATCACGCCAAGCGCAAGTCCCGTGGCACAGATGGCGTAAAACACCGGTACTGTGCTCAGGTCAGGCGCGAAAGCGCAGTACCCAAGGGCCAGGATCGACGCGATGAAGAGTCCGATGTTGACGTAGTTCTGGCCTTTGAACGTGACCGGCGCCCCGCTGATGAGCCCCTGGAGCTTTCCGAAGGCCATGATGGACCCCGTAAAGGTCAGAAACCCTAGGAACGACTCGAACCCGAGGGCCCCCATCTTGAAGCCACTGAGTTGCTCCACGTGGTGGGTCAACGGGTTTTCCCAGTTGGAAATCCCCTTGCTGTGTTCCGCCACACCGACAAGCGCCGTGGCAAGCCCGCCGAACGCGTGGGAGAACGCAATTCGTTCGGGCATCTTGGTCATGGGCAGCTTGAGCGAGATGGCCGTACCGATGATTCCGCCGATCACGATGCCGACCGTGATGAGCGTGTACGTCTGGACCACCCAACCGAACTCGACCCCCACCTTGAGGAGGGTGCCGACCACGGCGAGGAACATCCCGAGCTCGCCGAAGAAGAGGCCGCGTCGGGCGGTCTCCGGTCCGCTCAGTCCGCGCAGACAGAGAATGAAGAGGACTGAGGCAACCAGGTAGGTGAAGTTGCTGAGTTTCTCAGCAAACGGCGCTCCGGTCTGGACCGCATGGGCAGCGGCGGAAGTGACTGCGGTAGGGAGACTCATTTCGCCCCCCCTGGACCGCGCTTCTTGAACATCTTGAGCATGCGGTCTGTGATCATGAAACCACCGATGACGTTGATGGAGGCGCATGCCACCGCAACGACTCCCAGGATCTGACTTAACCGATGGTTCGAGCCGGCCGCCACCATGGAGCCTACGAGCGAGATGCCCGAGATGGCATTGGTCCCCGACATGAGCGGCGTGTGCAGGAGAGGCGGCACCCGCGAGATAACTTGATACCCTACGAACGTCGCAAGGACGAATATGTAGAGCCCGAAGAGCAACTGATCGATGTTGTCGAGGGTTAACATCACATAAGTTCCTTCACCTTCGGGTGGACAACCTCACCGGCGTGCGTGATCACGCTTCCGCCGATGATCTCTTCTTTCAAATCGATCTTCAATGCGCCGTCCTTCGAGAAGTGCAAAAGAAGCTTCTCCATGTTGCGCGAGAACATCTGGCTCGCATGCACCGCAAGCTGACTGGGAAAGTTCGCTTCCCCGACCAGCGTGACGCCGTGTTTGACCACGACTTTACCAGGCTCCGTAAGCTCGCAATTGCCGCCCATTTCAGCGGCGATATCCACCACTACGGACCCAGGCTTCATGCTCTGCACCATGTCGGCAAACACCAACTTGGGGGCTGGACGACCTGGGATCAGTGCCGTCGTGACCACCACGTCGGACTTCGCAATGTGCCTTGCCAGGATCTCTCGCTGCTTGGCCTTCGCCTCGTCTGTGAGCTCCTTTGCATACCCACCCGCCGTGGCCATGTCCTCGCCAGGATTGGTGTCGACAAACTTGGCTCCCAAGCTTTCGACTTGCTCCTTGACCGCCTTGCGTACGTCGTTGGCTTCCACCACCGCGCCGAGACGACGCGCGGTGCCGATGGCCTGAAGTCCCGCAACGCCGGCCCCCAAGATGAGTACCTTGGCGGGCGCGATGGTCCCCGCTGCCGTGGTGAGCATCGGGAAAAAGCGCGGCAGGTAAAAGGCGCCGAGCAAGACCGCGTAATAGCCCGCCACCGTGGCCTGTGAGCTCAACACGTCCATCATCTGCGCCAGCGTGGTGCGCGGGATCATGTCGAGCGAAATGGATGTGACTTTGCGCGCTGCAAGCGCTTTGACCAGGTCCTTGTTTACCAATGGATAGAGGAGGCTTACGAAAGCGCTCCCTTCTTTTAACTTACCGATCTCCTCCAAGGTCGGCGGACGGATCTTGATAATGACGTCGCACCCGTCCACGAGCGACCCAATGCCTTCTTCTACCTTTGCTCCCAGAGCACGGTAGTCGTCGTTGGAGGCCAGAGATAACTCCCCAGCCCCCGCTTCGACGGACACTTCAATCTTCTTCGGCGCAAGTCGCTTGACTGAGTCAGGAACGACGGCGACGCGCTTTTCTCCGCTTGCGGTTTCCCGCATGATGCCCACTCGCATAGGGCGCAAACTAGCGATCCACGATGCTCGCGGTCAAGAAGACTTCGCGCAACCGCACTCAATTGCTACCTCAGCGTTTCCTAAAATGGGGCTCGACTCGGGTCAAGACCTGGACGACAAGGGAGCGATGCGTTGGTTCGTCGAGGTAACGGGAAGACCACGGACGGACGTGGAGTGTGTAGAGGGCGACTCCTGGAACGAGGCGCTCCAGCGAACCCGCATGTTTCGCGGCGACCCGGGCCCCATGAGTGGGTTTTCCGTGGAGGTCCGCGATGAAGGGGCGACCGCCTTGGATCCCGCTGGTCGGATCCGTTACGACGTGCGACGGGCGCCTGACGACGCGTCGCTCACGGTCTTGCCTTCTGCGCCGCCGTCTTCCGTCGTGGTGCTGCACGAGCGGACCCACGATGCGACCCGGGAGCTCCCCCTTACCTACCGAGAGCGCGCGGTCCTTGCGCCGATCGGGACCGACGATGCGGCCGTCGAGCGTCTCCTTCATTCCGAGCTGGCCCGTCTTCGCGCCGGGTTGAGCGGCAAGCCGCCCGGGCAGTACGTGAACCTCGCGGTGTTCGATGTCCCGTTCGAGGGCAAGCCCAAAACCCGTCCCCGGGCCACGCTCTCGTGGAAAGACTGGCGCGAGGCGCCGAAATTCGAACGGATCAAGCCGTCGTCTCCAGCGACCGCACCGAATGCGACGCCCAAGCCGTTGGCTCCTAGGCAAACGTCCGCCAAGCGGCGTCCTGGCGACGAGCTTCTCGCGGACCTGTTCGAGGCGGTCCATGACCTTCAGTTTGTGCACGACGCTTCCGAGGCTTCGGAGCTTTGCCTTGCGCTGGCGGCCGATCGGATCCCGTGCCGCGCGGGGCTTCTTCACCTGTACGACATCAACAAGAGGCAGTTCGTGGTGACCGCGGCGCGAGGTGGAGCGCTGTCCCTGCTTTTGCAGCGCACGTCCGAACGGGACGCCGCCTTGGCGACGGCGATGGGGTTTCGTCGGGCTGCCGTGTTCGGACCCGAGGCACTGGCGCGTTTTGGAGCGACGCTTCGCTACGAGGTGGTGGGTGTGGTGGCCAGCGTGGTCGTAGCTCCCGCGATGGAGCATGGACGCTTTGTGGGGGCTCTCGAGCTGATGGATCCGCTTGACGGCAGCCCGTTCACAGAGACGGAGGCGTCGGCGCTCGGGTACTTGGCGCAGCAGTTTGCGGAGTTGGTAGCGTCACGGCATTTCGGGTTGGACGAGGAGCGCATTCGAGCGCGGGCGCGGGCGAGCGGAGCGCCTACGGCTTGAGGACATGGGACGGGGACGGGATCATCTCGCGAGCCTGGTGCTTCTTCCCGTCGTGGTCGTAGCGACGGCGGTGTTGGGGTGGGCGACGTACCGAACGACGTTGCAGCTCGAGAAACTACGGCAGCAATCGGTGCTCGAGGCGACGCTTGGTCTCGCGGGTGAAAAAGCCGACCGGCTTGACAAGCGGATCATCGAACAAGACAACGTGGCGTTTGCGCTCGCCGATCCCTCCGTGCTCACCGAGTTGACCGAGCGGTGGCTTCCGACAGCGCCCCGCGAGACGCCGACGGTGCGGGCGATCGTGATCCTGGACGACGCTCGAACGGTGCTGGCGTTCGTCTCGCGGGCTGCGGGGCCGTGGGCGGAAGAAGAGACCTTTCGACGGCTTCTTGTGCGGCGGATGCTCGACGACATGGAGCTAGGCAAGCAGCCCGTCGACGAGCTTCGTCACCTGCACCGCGACTACCGGGGACAGAGCTACCTGGTGAGTTACTGGCAGCGTATGTCGAGCGGTCATCGGTATGTGATCGTGGCGTGGCACGACATGGGGCGCGTCGTGAAGGACATGTTCCCAGCGCTTTTCTCCGAGGCGTCCCCGAGCCGCGTGAACGTGATCGACGAGGAGGGGCGGATCGTGTTTGGGCCGCCTCTTCGCACGAGCGAGTTCACCGTAGGCTTGCGGTTTCCGACGACGCTTTACGGATGGCGGTTGCAGGTGTCCCCGACCAAGAGTGAGGAGCTCGCGTCGCGGGTGCAGAGTCGCAGGACTCTCGAGCTGGTGATGGTGTTGTTGTCGTGCGCGGTGATTGTGTTCGGCGTCGCGACGATCCTGCTTGTGGCGGAGCGGGAGCGGCGGATTTCGTCGCTGAAGAGCGAGTTCGTGGCGAACGTGAGTCACGAGCTCAAGACGCCGCTTGCGTTGATTCGGATGTTCTCCGAGATGCTGCAATCGGGACGGGCACCGACGGAAGCGAAGCGTCAGGAGTACCTCGACATCATTCTGAGCGAGAGCGAGCGTCTCTCGGCGCTCATCGAGAATGTCCTTGATTTTGCAAGGGTGGAGCGAGGACGGGTCCCGTACGATTTTGCACTTGGAGATGTGGGAGCAGCCGTGCAGCGAGCGGTCTCGGTGTACCGTCATCGGGCCGAGCATGAGGGGGTGGAGCTTGTGGTAGAAGTGCAAGGTGGGCTTCCTGAGGCACGGATTGACGAGCGTGCGTTTGGGCTTGCGGTGATCAACCTGGTCGACAACGCGCTCAAGTACGCAACGGGGACACGGGTTGTACGGGTCAGTGTGGGTCTTGAGGGGGCTTTTGCGGCAGTTCGCGTGACCGACCAGGGGCCTGGGGTATTGCCAGAGGACCGCGAGCGCATTTTCGAGCGCTTCGTGCGGGGGGCGACCGCGAGGTTGGCGGGCAAGCCGGTGCGGGGGAGCGGCATTGGGCTAGCGTTGGTCAAGCACATTGCGCTAAGCCACGGTGGACGTGCTTGGGTGGAGGAAAACAGTGCACGACGTGGCAGTACCTTTGTGTTTACCGTGGCACTTCGGGGAGCGGGTGTGCGGGCGCAGTAGGGTTGACTCAATCAAACGCATCTTGAAAATCGCAACTTTTCCGCTTGCGCGGACCTCACCCCCCAACCCCCCTCTCCCTCGACATCGTCGGACCTCACCCCCCCCGCCCTCTCCCTCGACATCGTCGG
>CAITRH010000600.1 GCA_903894755.1 uncultured delta proteobacterium | reverse complement strand
TGTTCCGAGCCCCCTCTCTCGAAGACGATTTTACTTGCCCGCATGGGCAAGGAGGATGTCGAGGGAGAGGGGGTTGGGGGTGAGGTCTACGCGACATTGGGGCGCGGAAGCGGTAGATCGGACCTGCGGTTTTCAAGATGGGTTTGGTTTAAGACCCGCCATCATCGTGCGCACAATCCTCCCCCAGGCCCTGTTTGCCTTCGCGGTTGTCGGATGCACCACCATCCCGCAAGGGCGCAGCTCCGTCGATGCAGTCAAGATCGCGGGCAACGCCGGGGTCCCGGCGCACGACCTGGAAGACAAGATCGCCACCGTCGCAACCCCTAAGTTCTTCGGCCTGTTCCGCGGGGTCGTCTACGAGTACGCCATCTACGATAGGTTCGTCCTCGAACAGGATCTGCGTCGCATCGAACGCTTCTATCAAGCGCGCGGCTATTACGAAGCCGAGGTGCGGTGCGCCCGAACCTACACAGTCTCCAGCGGCCACGTGCGTGTCGAGATCGTCGTCAATGAAGGGGAGCCCGTCAGGGTTCGCAGCAGAGAGCTCGAGGGGGTCCCGCCCGCCCTCGCGAACGAACTGCGAAATGCCGTGTTTCGACAGTTGCCCGAGGGCGCGGTCTTCGAGGAAGCGTCCCTCGAGGCCTCGATGAAGGTCGTGGAGACGCACCTTGCGAACGGTGGCTATGCCTTCGCAAAGGTCTCGCGGGAAGCGTCCATCGACGTCCGAGGACACACGGCAGACGTGCGATTTCGGGTCGTTGCTGGTCCGCTCGCGCGGTTTGGACCCGTTCGCATCGAGGGGCTGGGGGACATTCCAGAAGCTCCCGTAAGGCGTGCAGTGCGTCTCCGTGAGAGGGCGGTGTACTCGCGGACAGCGATCGAAACAGCGCAACGGGCAGCGCTGGATCTCGGCGTGTTCAGCGCAGTCGACGTGACTCCGCAGCTGTCCGACCCTCCACCGTCCAATGGCGTTGTTCCGGTACTGGTCCGTGTCCATCCGACGCGCCTACGGACCGTGTCCATTGGAGGCGGTGTGGAGCTTGACGCGTTCAAGACCGACGTGCACGGCCGGCTCGCTTGGCAACACAAAAATGCCTTTGGCGGACTGGAAAAGTTCGACGTGAGCTTCAAACCTGGCGTCGTGTTGTATCCGACGCGTCTGTCTGATTTCCGGGCGCCTGAGAAGCTGCTCCCCGAAGAGAAGTTTTTTGTCCAACTGCGACGCCCGGGCCTCTTCGAACCTAGGACAAGCGGCTTTGTCGCCGCACAACTGGACATCTATCCTGCGATCTTGAGCTACCAGGCGGACCCCAGTCAAGCCGTCATCGGATACGTTCAGAGCAAAGCAACCTTGGGGGTCGATCGTCGCTTCTTCAAGGTCCTGTTTGGTAGCCTCTCCCATGTCGTACAAGTGAGCAATCCATTTGCCTACCTTGGGACCCTCGCCACCAATCCAGGAGCCTTCGTTGTCTCCTACCCACGCCTTTTTGTATCGCTCGATCTGCGTGACAACATCATCGAGCCTCACGCCGGGTTTTACGCAGACGCGGAATTGCAGGTGGCAGGCTTCGGGGGCCAGCCACGCGACCTGCGCCTCCAACCCGAGGTGCGCGGCTATATCCCGCTTGGCAAGGTCGTCACACTCGCACTGCGTTCTACGATCGGGCTACTGTTTCCAGGGAACTACTCGGCGACCTCGGGAGGCGTAGATTCCACAACAGCCAGCGCCCGCGACCAACAGATCATCTACTTTCGAGGGTTCTTCTCCGGTGGTCCTGCCTCCAACCGAGGCTATCCGCTGCGAGGTGTGGGACCCCAAGGGACCGTGAGGTTTCTCGACGCGGGCATTTCACAACGCCAATTGAACCAAAACTGCGTCGACCAGACCTCCGGAGATGCAAGCTGTCAGGTGCCGCTTGGTGGCGTGACCTTGTGGGAGGCCTCCGCCGAGCTCCGTTTCCCTATCGCGTCGCCCCTCGCAGGGGTGCTGTTTTGCGACGCGAGCGACGTCTCTGAGGACGTTGCCATGATTCGCCTCGACCGACCGCACTTTTCCTGCGGCCTCGGTCTGCGGTACGCAACTCCAGTAGGACCCGTGCGCCTCGACTCCGGGTTCCGCATCCCTGGTCTGCAGGTTCTTGGGGAGCCCGACCCACCCGTCTATGGCGCATTGTTTTCCAAGTTTCCCATGGCGTTGCAGTTCGGAATTGGAGAAGTGTTTTGAAGACGTTAGCCAAGACGCTGGGAGTGGTCCTGTTGTTTCTCCTGTCGCTGACTGCTGCTCTTTGCCTCCATAGAAATATGGCCGCGGCAAGACGTGTGGTCATGGCCCAGACCAACCGTGTGCTGGCTTCGGCGTTGGCAGGAACAGTCCGCGTCGACAAGCTCGGCGCGATCGGGGCAACACGCGTCGCCGGACTGCGGTTCACCGTCGACGATCCCGAAGGAAAGCGCGTACTGGACGCCGATCAGGCCATCGTAGAGATCGATTCCCTGCGATTGATCGCATCTTTCCTCCGTCCACCAGGCCCCATCGAGCTGCGCATCCGGAGCGCGTCGGTGCGTCGTCTTGACCTGTCGCTTGCAGCGGATGCAGCCGGCCTTCGGCTCGCACGGGCGTTCGCTCCACGCAAACCAGCCGGGGGGCCAGGACGGGAATTCCGATTGCACATCGACTCCTTTGCCATGGCACTAGGTGTCCACGATGGCCCCCGCGGAGCCTCCCTCGACAGCAGGCTACGGGGCCGCTTCTCTCTCGCACGTGGAGGTACCGAGGCCCATGTTTCACTGGTTGGCGAGGCGGCCGGGGTCCCGCTCACGCTCAGCACGACGCTCGCTGGGACACGGCTCGACGCAGTTCTCGATGTCCCCAACGTGGATGCCGCCAGGATCTCTTTCTTGACGGCCCCTTTGTCTCCACAAGGACCTGCCACGTTGCATGTTGAAGCCCACGGGACCCTTCCCGCGCTCGACTGCGCTGCCCATCTGTCCCTGGGGGCCGCCTCCGCCGACCTCAGCGCACAGATTGTACTCGAGCCGACGCTTCGAATGGCGGCCACCCTGCGGGTAGGGTCCCTCGACGCAGCGGCGCTACTCCCCAAAGCGCCGAAGACGAGTGTGGACTCCGCAGTTTTGGTGTCGGTCACTGCGTCAGCGGACGGCAAGTTGGAGGGCACTGCGCAAGTCGACGTGACCCAAGCTCTGCTCGACGGCAAGGCACTTCCGCCCATGCACTTGGCAGGTGGGTTCACCCAAGAGCGAGCCACGGCCACGGTTGCACTGGAGGAGCTGAGGACCCAGATAGCGCTCGATGCGAAGCTACAGCCTGTCCCGACGGTCACCTTCGACGTGCAGACACACGCGTTGGACCTTTCCCATGTTGCCCTGGTTGCCCAGTTGAAAGGCCCCATGCGCGGCTCCGTCGAGCTGCACGCCAATGGGACCGTCGCTCTGCAGACTCTCGAGATGGAGGCCACCCTGGACGCTGCACTTAGCGGCTTTGTTTCACCAGCTGGACGTGTTCACAAGGCCAACTTGCGCGTCAAAGCGCACGGCGTGGCCTCGAACCCAACGTTGGACGTAACGCTCGATGCTCGCGAGCTCGGTGCAGGGACAGTGGCGCTGTCCCATGCGTCGCTGCAGGTCACCGGGAGCGCACGACAGCCACACGTTCACCTGGAGACCAAGGGGCCCATGGGAGTACACGCGGTTGCGGATACGCAGCTCCGCTTTGAAAAGGCGGTCTTCATGGATGCGGCTTGGGTGCGGGTCACGGGTCGGGGAGTCACTGTCCGAGCAGCGGCACCGGTGGTTGTGATCGATGGCGCAGATGTTCGTGTGGACAACGCGAGCCTCGAGGGGCTGGGACGACCTGCAAGCTTTTCCCTAGAAAAGCGTGGGACTCTTCTTCATGCACGCCTGCTCGCCCCTTCCATCGACCTGGGACGTCTTGCGCCACTGCTGCCCAGGAGTCTACACCTTGAGGGGCGATTGACAGCCCGCGGGGATGTCACGCTGAGCGGCGCTCAAGCACGCGGTGAGGTTTCGTTTCACCTGCGCCGAGGTCGTGTGGGGCCAGTGACGGCAATCGAGGCGCACGTCGAAGCCAGCCTCGAAGATCGGAGCGCGCGCGCGTCTGCAGATGTCCATGTTCCTGGGATTCTCGAGTTCCACGTCAACGCCCCTCATATTGGACTCGCAGGCCCTCCCCTACAAGCCTCCTCCTGGGTTCGCGCGGTCGGAGCGATGGAGGTGCGTGCCGACGCTGTGCTGGAACCCATTGCAAAGCTTGTGACGAGCTCCGGTACTCCAGAGTTCGGGGGGACGTCGACCCTGCATGCGGTGCTGTCACGCGAACACAAGGACCAAGTACCTGTCTGTGTACTTACTGCCTCGACGCAAGGGCTGGTCGTGGCGCGCGATGGATGGCGGTCCTCCAGGATCGAGGTCGACGTGGGGGCTTGGCTCGATCCTGCAACCCATATTGTGGGTGTAGGGATAAGATTGCAGGACACATCCGGGCCTCTTGTCGACGCTTCCGCCACGGCGCAGTTGGGCGATCTGACCTCTCTTCCCTTTGAGCGCATTCCACTGCATGTGCGAGCCACGATGGTCCCACGCGACCTTAGCTCGCTTCCGCCCCCTTTGCAGCAGACGGCCTTGCGCGGACTGGTGGATGCTGCGTTGTCATTCGAGGGGTCGATCGGCTCTCCCCAGCTGACGTTGGTTGCGCATGGACGTGGGCTCAAACGGACGGCGGGGGCTCGTGACCAAGAGAGCTTCGCTGTGGACCTGGAGGGGCGCTACGACGGCACGCAGGCCCAAGCGGTGATCGCGGCCAATGGGTCCCGCGGTCAGGCGCTTGTCGCAGTTGGTGACGCCAGGGTGCTCATTCAGGACTTGCTCCATACGGCTAATTTGCGCGACTTGCCATGGAAAGCGAGCATGCGGGCCTCCCTTGGAGGGGTGCAACTGGAGAACATTCCCGCGCTTGCGTCCATCCGGGTGGCAGGCGCGGTCACTGGAGAGGTCACCGTCGAGGGGCTCCACGACGATGCCACGGCCCGCGCGGAACTGCGCATCGACGGCTTGCGCAGCGGGAAGATACGCAACGGTCAGGTAACCTTGCGCGCACTTCTTAGAAAGAGGGAAACCGCCGTTTCGGCCCGCATCGATCACGGCGACGGGAACCTAGAGCTCACTGCAAAGTCGTCGCTTCACTGGGGAAAGGACATTGTTCCTCGCCTCGAAGGCGCCCAACCCATACGTCTTGCTTTCCATGCAAGCTCGTTCCGCATTGGGGGGCTTGCCCCCTACGTGCAGGCGACAATGCCCGATCTCGACGGTCGTCTGGACGCAAGCATCGTGGGGACAGTCGGTCCATTGGGAACGCCACCATCCTTTGAAGGCACGGCGCAAGTGCACGAGGGCAAACTGGACCTCCCGACCTTTGGGGAACAGCTTCGGAATCTGCAGGCGCACGTGGCGATCACACGAAGTGGCACTGTGACCGTCGATCAGGTTTCGGCGGACGCGCACGGCGGTGGTTTCACTGCATCCGCACGAGTCCAGCTTCGGGGAACGTCGTTTACGCATGCGGAGGCGACCGTGGAGATCGCCCAAGGGGCCTCGATCCCGGTAGGCTACGATGGAGATTCCATTGGAGAGGTGTGGGGACGATTGGAGCTCAAGGTGGACAACACGGTGTCCGCACTTGTCCTAGATGCTAACCTCCCCTCCTTGCATGTTCGGATGCCGGACCTGGATCGTCGAAGCGTGCAGAGTCTCAAGCCTGCCCAAGGAGTGCAGATCGGCGTGCGTCGGACCGACGGCAAGCTCGTGGCCATTGGGCGGGCGCCAGAAAAGATTGTTGTGCCCCCTCGTACAAAGCCGGTACAGGTCACAGTGCGGTTTGGACGCGATGTGGAAATACGGATTGGAACACTGGTCCGTGTTGCCTTGCAGGGGACGCCGACCATTGTGGTGACCGACACGGTCCGCGTGAACGGGCAGCTACAGCTCGCAAACGGCAAACTGGACGTCGAAGGGAAGCTGTTTGCGATCGACACGGGCACGGTGACCTTCGGTGGCGACACGCCTTCCAATCCTACTGTTGAAGCGACCGCGTCTTGGACTGCCCCCAACGGCACACGGGTGTTTGCCGACTTCATTGGCCCGGTCAGCACGGGCAAGCTGATATTGCGCTCCGAGCCCTCGCTCTCGCCCGATGAAATCCTGGCGCTTGTCCTTTTTGGAACGACCGAGGGGGTGAGAGGGCCAACAAGTGGAGCAACCTCCGGAACGGGAACTGGGACTACGCAAAAGGCAACCGCTACGGCAGGAGCGAGCGTAGGAATGGCAGTCGCCACCCAAGGGCTGAACAAGGCATTGGGGCAGCTCACGGCGATCGACATCTCCACGCGGGTCGACACATCGAGAGACACGCCACGTCTCGACGTTGTCTGGCAGGTCGGGCGCAACTTGAGCGCGCAGCTTGGAACGGTGCTTGGCACGCCGTCGCCAGGAACCAATCCAGACCGCAACTTCTTGTCTATCGATTGGCACTTTCTAGGAAAGTGGTCAGCCGAGGCGACGGTCGGCGACGCAGGCACGTCGATGGTCGACCTGCTTTGGAGCCATCGCTACTAAACCAAACCCATCTTGAAAACCGCAGGTCCGACCCACGGTCCGA
>CAITRH010000599.1 GCA_903894755.1 uncultured delta proteobacterium | reverse complement strand
GTCTGCGCAAGCGGACCGCGACCTCTCATACGCATCGAGATGTCGGCTCCAGTGGTCACTGAACGTTGCTTCTGCAACTTAGGTCGCGTTCTTCGGGTCTCAAGGTATCCTACGCGCATCAAGCAGCCACCACGCTCCACGATGCTCCAGGACCTCCACATCCAATGCGCGCTCTCCCCAGACGTTTTGCCTGGGATCGTCCCCTGACAGCGACTTGAGCAGCACCAGATCGAATGCCTTCGCATAGGCAGCTCCTGGTGTGTACCGTTCCGGTTGCCACTCGAAGTCCCGTGGGGCAAGAGGAGGCATCTTGTCTGCCCGATAATGCACCGGTAGGCTCATGATCCGCTTGAACGACGCTGCACTTTCGCCATCCTTGCGCGCCTCATAATACGACCCCACATGCAGCAATATGGGTTGGGCAAAGGACCGCACCTGTGGACCATAAACCAGTGCGGTCAGCCGTCTCCCCGCTGGAGCCGCCTCGATGACCTGGTCCAAATCGGCCGTGTCTACCCGTGCTTGTCCCATGGCCGCAACGAAGTTGCCCGCAGCGGTCACCCCCACACTCACAAATACGTAACGAAGCGCCTGCTCTACCTGCGGCATCGCCCTCGGAACGGTCATCACCAGCAGCACCACCACGAGCACCGTAAGCCGCTGAAACACATAGTTGGTCGCCCAAAAGGTGTGGGGAAGCACAAAATACGCAAACGTCGCTACCACCAGAAGCCACGGAAGTGACGTCCTCACCCTATCTCGCACGTCGCGCAACACCGCGGAAATCCCCAACAGAACAAACGCGCCTGTCAACAGACTCCCCTCCCGTCCCACTGTCGTAAGCCCCGTCGCATAGTAGACAAAGTGCCGGAACTTCACCAGAGCGTACACGTCGCTCCCCTCGAACTCCGCGTATTCGAAATTGCGAAAGGTGGACAACTCCTGCCGCAGGTACACAATGGCCACATACAAAATGGCCGGCAGAAGCGGCAGCCCTCTGCGGAATGCCTTCCCAAGACGCGTTGGAAACGGCGCTTCGGACAGCTGCATGTCCGCCAATAGCACCACCAAAAGCAGCATGTACACCAGAGCCCACGCAAGCAAATGTGCATACGCCGTCAGCAGCGCCAGAAGCGCCGTCAGGACATCGTGCCTCCAGGTAGAACGACGCACGCTGAGCACTCGCGCCAATACGAAGAGCCCAAGGGCCATCCCCAACGCGTAGTTGACAAACCCCCACACGAGGAAATAGCCCGCAAGCACCGTAAGAGCCAAGAACGCTCGTGCCCGGGGACGTCCCGTTGCCTTCAACAGCGCCAGAACCCCGGCTCCAAAGAGCAGAAAGTAGCCCGCCAACACCACCTTGCCTGCGGTATCGATCGAAAATACGCTGTTGGTCAGCGCCACCAGTACGTGGAAAAGGGAGTTGTAGCTTGCTACGTTGGTGTCGTAGAGCTCCCCCGCAGGCCCGTGTGCAAAAGCCAACCGAAGTGCCCGGGCAAGCGCGAGATGCTGCGGGTAGTCCACAAACGGCAGCGACTGGGTCCGTCCTAGCGCCATCGCAAAAAGCGCAATACAACCCCAGTACAGGATCGAAAACGCCTTCCCGCCCGCATCCCACCATGGCGCACCACGTGACGCGAGTGCGTCCGCCTCGGGCTCGAGAGGCTCGGCAATCCATGCGTCACTCATGATGTCTAATTTCATCGCCGCCTTCTAAAGAAGATGTACCGGGTCTATGTCCAAGACAACAATCAGTTCCCTGGGAAGCTGCCCACGTGCCTGGTCTACTGCTGTCAATACGCGACGCAAATGCCCGCGGTCTACCGAACGCACCATCACGCGAAACCGAAACCGATTGCGCAAACGTGGCAACGGCGCCGCGGAAGGCCCTGCCACTACGGTGGTCCTCTCCACCGCAGCTCGTCGTGCCACCTCGGCGAGTAGCGCACACCCCGCACGCGCCGCACTTTCGTCAGGCCCCTCCACTCGCACCAGCGCTGCCCTCGAAAAAGGTGGATACCCAAGCTCCTTCCGATCCAACAGCTCCCGATCGAGAAACCCTGCAACGTCGTGTTGGCACCCAAACTGGATCGATGGATGCTCCGGTGCATAGGTCTGTACAAGTACTTTCCCAGGACGATCCCCCCGTCCTGCTCGACCTGCTACCTGCACTAGAAGCTGAAAAGCTCGCTCCGAGGCCCTAAAATCCGGCATGAACAACGCGGCGTCGGCATTCACCACCCCTACCACAGTCACATGAGGCAGATCATGCCCTTTGGTCACCATCTGCGTTCCTACCAAGATGTCCACCTCCCGTGCCCTCACACGCGCCAGAACCTCTTCGATGCGCTTTCCCGAGGCCACATCGCGGTCTAGTCTCGCAATGCGAGCCTTGGGGAACACCAAACGGAGGGAATCTTCGAGTTTCTCAGTCCCGATCCCCTCCAGTGCGAGGTTTACCTGTTTGCACTTGGGACAAGCGGATGGTAGCTTTTCCTCGAAATCGCAATAATGGCACCGGACCACCAGCCCTTGGACCTTGTGGTGGGTCAACGCAACCGAGCAGGACGGGCACATCAGCGCCTCTCCACAAGCCTCGCAGCGTACCGCCGGCGCAAAGCCTCGTCGGTTCAAGAACAGGATCACCTGTTCTCCCGCCTCCAACGCTCCTGCCATGGCTCGCACCAGGGGAAGACTCAAACGCTTGTCGCCTGTGGGACCCGCCGGTACCCTGCGAAGGTCCACAATCTCCACCAACGGCATGGGTTGCGCCCTGGCGCGTGACGGAAGCCGCAACTTCTTGGCTTTCCCAGCCCGAACCAGCTGCTCGCTTTCAACAGAGGGGGTGGCGCTCCCCAGAACCGCAATCGCCCCCACCCGGTGTGCCCGTAGGATCGCCATGTCCCTCGCATGGTAACGCACCCCCTCGTCCTGCTTGAACGACGGGTCATGTTCCTCGTCCACCACAATGAGTCCCAGCTTGGCAACCGGCGCAAACAGCGCACTGCGCGCTCCAACCACTACATCAACAGGACCGGAACGAACCCGTTGCCACATGGTCCAGCGCTCCTTCGGAGTGAGCGCCGAATGAAGCACCGCAACGTTGTCGCCAAACCGCGCCCGAAAGCGCTGTACAAGCTGCGGAGTTAGCGCAATCTCCGGCACCAACACGATGGCGCCTCGCTGACGTTCCCGGGCTGCCGCAACCGCGTGAAGATACACCTCGGTCTTGCCCGAGCCCGTGACACCATGCAGCAGAAACGTCGCAGGCACCGGCTCGCGTAGGGCGGCTAGCAGGACCCGTGTGGCCTCAGCCTGCTCCGCGTTGAGCACAGGAGCCGTGTCACGTTCGATGGTTTCAGCAAACAGCGGCTCGGGCTCGGCCAAACGCTGCTCCACAGTCACTAAACCGCTATCCGCAAGCCTCTTGACCGCCCCGCGCGCGCTGGGCCAGGACGCGACCAAGCGTGGCAGTGGCACCGCCCCCATCGCACGCACATGGGCAAGAATGGCCGACGCGTGCCCTCGCAGAGGACGAGGCGTTTGGCCTGTTGCGGTCGCCAACACCCACGCTACCGGCTTGGGACCCCGAACTCCCGTACGACGTTGGAAAAGCTCCGGCTCCGCAGACGCGTCTTCAGTCTCCCGGTCCATTGGGGGAAGCGCCAAACGCACGACCTGCCCGATAGGCGCAAAGTAATAGCTTGACAGATCCCGCAGAAACGCAAGGAGGTCCGTAGGAATGGACGGGATCTCATCGACCACCGTATCTATGGGACGTACTCCGCGGGGAGGCTCCCCTTCACGGACAGCCAAGACGACACCGACAAGACGACGCGCACCAAGGCGGCACACCACCCGAGCGCCTGGAACAGCGCGCGCTGCAAGTGCTGGGGGGATCTCGTAGGAAAACGGTCGGTCAAGAGGGACCGGAAGTGCCACGTCGGCCAGGTGCATGGGAGCTTAGGTTCCTTGTGGCGCTAGGACCTCCGAAGGAGCCAGGCAAGAAGAGCTTTCTGTACATGCAGACGGTTTTCTGCTTGGTCCCAGACCCTCGAGCGGGGCCCTTCCAACGTGGCCTCGTCGATCTCTTCCCCACGGTGGGCGGGAAGGCAGTGAAGCACAATCGCATGGGAAGGGGCCGAAGCGAGCATGGTGGCATCGACGGTCCATTCTTTGAAAGCGTCCAGCCGGCTCCGTGTTTCGGCCTCCTGCCCCATGCTGGTCCAGACGTCCGTGTTGACCACGTCGACGCCCGCCAAGGCCAGCGGCCGGGACTCGACAAAGGAAACATGGGAGCCCGCAGCTTGGATCTCCTGGGGCGGCGGACGAAATGACGCAGGACCCGCTAGGACCAAATGGAAGTCGAACAGCGGCGCGGCTTCGAGCCAAGAGCGCGCCATGTTGCTCGAGCAGTCGCCAACGAAGGCGACACGTTTTCCGCGGATGGGCCCAAGGTGCTCTTCGACTGTGAAGATGTCGCAAAGCACTTGCACGGGGTGGCCATCGTCGGAGAGCGCGTTGATCACCGGGACCTTGCCTTGGGTCATCTCGAGGAGGCGGTCGTGTCCATAGGTGCGGTAGACGATCGCGTCGCAGTAACGTCCTAGGACACGAGCGGTGTCTCGGATAGGTTCGCCTCGTCCTAGTTGGCTCCCCTGGACTCCCAGGACCACAGGATAGGCGCCGAGCTCGGCGATGCCGATCTCAAAGGAAACGCGGGTTCGAGTGCTGGCCTTTTCGAGGACTACGGCGACTGAGAGTCCTTGGAGCAGGAGGCGTCTTGCCCCTTTTGGCTCGGCTTTGAGTTGGGTGGCAAGAGAGAGGACCTCACGGGCTTCCGGCAGGGACAGATCTGTGAGGCGGAGGAAATGGCGAAGGCTCATGGGGTTTGCAGCGGCTCCAAGGCGAGGGTACGTGCGATGGTGGCGAGGGGAGGGATCGATTCGGCAAGGAAAGCAAGCTCGGCGCTGCGATTGCGAAGGTGGGTGAGTTGTGCGGCAACCGAGCGGGGGCCAGTTCCACCGGGGCTTTCTTTGGACCGGGCGGCGTCCTTGGGATCGAGGGACTGAAGCAGTGTGCGATCGAAGAAGGGATGGACGGTCTTGGCGGTTTCTTCTGGGATATCGGAGAGGGCAGAGGAGGAGTCGATGGCAAGACGGACCAAGGCTCCAGCAGCGCGGTAAGCGTCGCGGAAAGCGATCCCGCGGCGTACCAGCGCTTCGGCGAGGTCTGTGGCTTGGGTGAAGCCATCGGCGAGGGCGCGGTGTCCAGCGGCGGGGTTGAAGTGGACATGGGGGAGTGCGGTGGTGATGGTATGGAGCGCACCTTGGACCAAAGGGCCAGTGGAAAGAATGGCGTTGCGGTCTTCCTGCTGGTCGCGGTTGTAGCCGCTGGGAAGTCCTTTAACGAGGGTGAGAAGGGAGACGACGTTGCCGATGGCACGGGAGGACTGAGCGCGCACCAGTTCAAAGAGGTCTGGGTTCTTCTTTTGGGGCATCATGCTGGAGCCTGCGGAGATTTCGCCATCGAGGGAGACGAGTCCGAACTCACGGGTGCTGTAGTCGACGAGGTCTGCGGAGAGTTTGCCTAGGGCGAGCAGGACACGAGTACCGGCCCAAGTCCAGTCGAGTGCGAAGTCGCGGTCTGCGACGGTGTCAAGGGCATTGCCGGTGACACGTGGGAAGGACAGGAGGCGTGCGGTGAGGGGGCGGTCGATGGGGAGGGAGGTCCCGGAGCAAGCGCCGACGCCGAGGGGGAGCTCATTGGAGCGGTCGAGAGCGAAGGCGACGGTTTCAGCGGCGCGGAGCAATTGGAAACCCCAGGAGGCGATGAGGAATGCGGCGGTGATGGGTTGGGCGCGTTGGCGGTGGGTGTAGGCGGCGAGGAGTGTATCTTGTTCGAGCTCGGCGCGGTGGGAGAGGGCGACGACCAGGTTGGTGGTTTGACGGAGGGTGAGGGCGGCCTGGTTACGGACATAGAGGCGGAGGTCGAGGGCGACCTGGTCGTTACGGGAGCGGGCGGTGTGGAGTTTCGCGGCGACGGGGCCGAGGTCTTGGGTGAGGCGGGCCTCGACGGCCATATGGATGTCTTCTTCGAGGCTGGAGGCGGCGATGTCGATGCCTCGTTCGGCGTCGTCGAAGAGCGCCAGGAGGGCGTGGCGGAGGGGGTGGGCGTCGGAAGGGGGGACGATACCGGAGCGGGCGAGCATGATGACATGGGCGGCGCTTCCGAGGAGGTCTTCGCGGACGAAGGTACGGTCGGCGGAGAGGGATGAGGACCAGGAGACGAGGTCGGCGAGCATGGGGCTGGAGCCGGTGGCTTGGGTGCGAGCGATTTCGGACACGGGGGTCATTTAGCCTGGGGGGATGCGGCGGTAAATCCGGAGTTTGAAGAAGGAAGGGGCGTCGTTTCTGGTGGGCAACAGTAGTGGGGATCGGATCCTACGCTACGCTACGGGGAGGGGAGGGGAGGGCCTACGTGGTCGCGACCATCCTGATATAAAGTAGAAGAGTTTCAAGGGCTAGGACCACCTAGCGACGTTGAGCGACAGACTCTCGATCAGTCTCGGTAGACTCTTAAGCCGTCTCGGTAGACTCTTAAGCCGTCTCGGTAGACTCTTGATCAGTCTCGGTAGACTCTTGATCAGTCTCGGTAGACTCTTGATCAGTCTCGGTAGACTCTTAAGCCGTCTCGGTAGACTCTTGATCAGTCTCGGTAGACTCTTGATC
>CAITRH010000598.1 GCA_903894755.1 uncultured delta proteobacterium | reverse complement strand
GTTCGACAGCGGGGACCATGTAATGGTGGTCTGCTTCGCAGGGGCCAGCGGTATTGAAGTAGCGGGGCATGGACGGGAGGGTACCTCACTCCGGCTTGGACGTCCCGTTTCATTGTCGATTGCCCCAGCTAAGTTCCGGCGCCTGGTTAAACTCCGGCGGCATAGCCTGCCACGAAGGCGGCATAGCCTGCCACGAAGGCGGCATACCCTGCCACGAAGGCGGCAGGCTCTAATAGCCATCATTCAGGACCCGGATGGTTACCAGTTAGCGCCTTTCGCGAAGCAGGCACGCGATGCCGTGAAGCAGGCAGGTTCGGGATGGTTACCATCCAGCGTCTTTCGCGAAGCAGGCACGCTGTGCCGTGAAGCAGGCACGCGATGCCGTGAAGTAGGCATGTGATGCCGTGAAGCAGGCAGGCTCGGGATGGTCACCATCCAGCCTCTGCCGCGAACCACCCAGACAATATCGCGAAGCACCCAGTCCCTGGATGCTCACCCGGCGGCAGTTCCGCGAACCAACGACGCACTTCCGCGAACCATCCAGGTCCTGGATGGTTCGCTACAGGCGCTCCCCTGGACCCTCCAGGCCCTGCCACCAACCATTTAGCTTGCGGCTACTTAGGTCCACGGTCTCTCGCAAGCTAGCCAGTTCCTGCCAGCTTTACCGAATGGCCTTCCGCGCTCACGGGCCGTACTCGGAATAGCCTCCCTTGAGGAGGACGCGAAAGTGGAAGTAGTACTTGGTCGCGGGCAGCCGAGCCCACGACCCCCACGACCCAGGGTTGCCCACCCTGGGTAGCGGGTGTCGTAAGGGTCCAACAGGCCTTCGACGCGCGTCCAGCCCGAGGACCCACGGCTGCCCGCTGGTCGTGCGCTCCGATCCCGCGCCAACAGCACGTACCATGCCAGATCCAGACATTTGGGACGACTTTGGACGAATTGGGACGAATTGGGACGACAACCTTGTGGAAATAGTCGCGGGCCGCCTGCAAGGAAGGGGAGGCAACAGCGGCTCGTGGCGATCCGCGCGTGCGAAGGGTCGGAACAAGAAAGACGATGAGAATGAGACAGCCCATGGAAAACGTGAGTGACCGAGCGCAGCGCGCGGGGCACGGAATTTTACTGGGGCACTCGAAGTGGGTGTCTCTGGTCGCGCTTCTGGGGCTGCTGCTGGCCTTCTTCGGAGCGCCGCGGGAAGCGCAAGCCGCCGGCTACGCGGTGAACTTCGGAGGATCGGCGACCGGCGTAGGAAGCTACTTGGTCTCGAGTACCGCGGCGGACTCCGCGGGGAACTCCTACATTACAGGAAGCTTCGACGCCCTATCGACGATCATCGGGGGGGTGACGCTGAACGCGCTCGGGCTGAACGCGCCCGGAAGCGACTTGTTCGTCGCAAAGCTCGACCCGAGCGGCACGGTCCTCTGGGCCAAGAACTTCGGCGGCCTCGGCGCCATGGTCTATGCGCGTGGGATCGTGGTCGACACCTCCGGCAACGTCTACGTGGGGGGATACTTCGGTACCGCGAACATGAACACCCCCGCGCTCACGCTCACCTACGGGTCGACCTCCGACGCCTTCGTGATCAAGCTCGACGCGCTCGGCAACCTCGCCTGGGCCAAGAACTTCGGCGGCGCTTCGGTCTCGACGCAGGCCTGGGGCATCGCGCTCGACGGAAGCGGCAACGTAGTCCTCGGCGGGCACTTCTCCGGGGGGAACCTCACCAACCCATCGCTCACGAAGATCGGCACCAAGGACGGCTTCCTGATCAAGGTCAGCCCCTCCGGGACCACGCTCTGGGCCAAGAACTATGGAGGGTCCGGGGCGACGATCACCGGGACCGCAGTCGCGGCGGACAACGAGGACAATGCCTATCTCGTCGGCAATCTCGACGCGAGCCTGACCACGCCGAGCGTGACCAAGATCGGCTCGAACGACGCCTTCGCAATCAAGGTCGTCAGTTCCACCGGGGCGACGGCGTGGGCCAAGAACTACGGGGGATCAGCCCTGACTACGCGCGCCTTCGGCGTCGCCGTGGATGCCAGCCGGAACGTCTACCTGACGGGGGAATTCGGCGGGCACCTCACCACTCCGTCCATAACCTCCACCGGCTCCCGAGACGCGTTCGCGTTCAAGCTCGACTCGTCCGGCAACACCACCTGGGCCAAGAACTTTGGCGGCGTCGGAGGGACTCTGTGGGGGGACGGGATTGCCGTGGATGCGAGCGGTAACGTGTACGTGGGGGGGACGAGCAACAGCAGCACCTCGGCATTCACCAGGATCGGCACCGGCGCTACTACCTACGATAGCTTTGCCTACAAGCTCGACGCGTCGGGGAACACCACCTGGGCCAAGAACTTCGGAGGCTCCGGGGCGACCTTCCCGGACAACCCCCAGAATGCCGCCGGCGGCGTCAGCATCGGGGTGGACGGCAGTGGCAACGTCGTCCTCGGAAGCAACTTCAGCGGCGCGTCGCTGACCACGCCGAGCGTCACCCGAGTGGGGATCCGGGATGCCTTCGTGGTCAAGCTGCTCGCTGCTGACGGGGCGACGAGCTGGAACCGCAGCTTCAATACGCAAGGGCCGACCGCGCAGGTCACCGTGTCCTCCATCGTGCTCGACGCCTCGAACAACGCCTACATTGCCGGCTACCTCGGAGACAGCGCTTCCCAGACCGGGACGCCCTTCACCTTTGGCAGCGTGACGCTGACCCTGATTGGCACCAGGGATGCTTTCGTCGCTAAGCTCGATCCCACGGGGACCGTCCTCTGGGCCAAGAACTTCGGTGGGGCCGGAGCGAACGTCATGGTGGACCCGCAGCAGGGGGCACTCGCACTGGACGGCACCTCGGCCCTCTATGTTGCGGGGCGCTTCAGCGGGGCGAACCTCACCACCCCGGTGCTGACGATGACGGGTACCTCGGCCGGATTCGTCTTCAAGCTCGACCCCACCTCGGGCAACGACACGTGGACAAAAACCTTCGGTGGCACCGGGGTCACCGCACAGTACAACATGGTGGGGGTGGACAGCGGCGGCAACGTCTACTGGAGCGCGAGCCTGAAGGGGAACCTCACCGTCCCGCTTTCGGTCGTGACGGGCATCCCCACCAACAACACAGCCACCGTTCTGGTGAAGCTCGATTCGACGGGGAACCCCCTCTGGGGGCGTGCCTACGGCAGCAGCACTGGCTCCAACCTCAACATGAGCCCCGAGTGCATGGCTGTGACCCCTACCGGAGATGTCCACATTGGCGGCTATCAGCAGGGCGCGCTGAACCAGCTCAACAAGCCGGGGCTCACCCTCGCGAAGATGGGCAGTATGGACGGCTTCTTACTCAAGGTCGACACCAACAGCAGCACGGTCTGGGGGACAAACTTCGGCGGCGCGACCGCACAGACTTCCTTCGGGGAGTGCGCAATTGCCGTGGACGGCAGCGGCAACGTGTTTTTTGGCAGCGACTTCGCGTCTGGCAATCTCACGCAGCCCGCTCTGACCAAGATCGGAACGAGGGATGCGTTCTTGGTCAAACTCACCGTAAGCGACGGCACCGTCTCCTGGTCCAAGAACTACGGCGGGGCCAGTGCCAGTATGTTCAACACAGGGCTCACGCTCGACGGGAGCGGCAACATTTATCTTGGGGGGTCGTTTCAGACCGCCGACCTGACCACGCCACCGATCACTCGATTTGGCGCAGGCGACCCGTACATGTTGCAGCTCGACGCCTCCGGCACCGTCAGCAGCACGGCCCACTACGGCGGCCAGGGGGCAACTACGTCGGGGAAAGGGATCGCCCTCGACAGCACGGGAAACTTCGTCGTGGCCGGAACAATGGCGATGGCGAACCTCACCACCCCGTGGCTGACGCGCAAGGGACGCACCAGTTCGTTCGTGCTGCGCGAGCCGCTGCCAACGCAGTCCGCCCCTGCGCTCGCCGGGATCGCTGCGGGCTGGCCCACTGGAACCGCGGTCACGGTTTCTGCCACGAGCAACATCGACGCCACCGCCTTCTGGGTCGCACTCCCCGCCGGGGCTCCAGCCCCCACCGGGGCGCAGATCGTCGCAGGACTGGACGCGAGCGGCAACCCCGTCTCTCTCAAGTCGCTAAACCCAATGACGGGCGGAGTCCCCACGGCCATCACGGTCTCTGGGCTTACCACCAGCACGTCCTATCGGGTCTACTTTGCAACGTACAACGGGACGGCGTCGAGCCCGCTCTACGTGGATGTCACCACCACCAGCGGGGAGCCGCCCACGACCCCCATCCTGGCCGGCCTCACGGCGGGGACCCCTGATGCCACATCCGTCACGCTCTCTTCCACGAGCGATGTCGCCGCCACATGCCACTGGATCGCGCTCCCCGCGGGGAGCTCTACACCGAGCGCTGTCCAGATCCTGCAAGGGCAGGACGCCTCGGGAACGCCCGTTTCTCTGCAGGGGAGCGCTTCCATGCCTGCCGGTGTCCCCACAAGCCTGTCGGTCTCCGGCCTCGCGGCGACGACGAATTATCGCGTCTACGTCGTAGCCTACAACGGGTCGCTCGGCACTCCCCTTTCTGTGGACGTGACGACCTCGGGGGGAACCCCCAGTGTGACCACGAACGCGGCGTCCAATGTCACCATCTCGGGGGCGACGCTGAACGCCAGCGTGTCCCCCAATGGCGTTGCCGTGACGGGGATCGGGTTTGAATACGGCCCCACGACGGCATACGGCACCAGTGCCGCGGCGACTCCCGCAAGCCTTGGAGCCGGCGCGGGGACCACTGGCGCGTCCTATCCGGTGACTGGGCTCTCCTGCGGCACGACTTTCCACTATCGTACGGTCATCGCCTACGGCAGCAGTGAGACAGCACACGGCTCCGACCAAAGTTTCGCGACCTCCGCCTGTGGGCCGGTGCTCGCGGGGCTCACGGCCGGCACCCCGACGGCGACGTCCGTTACCCTGTCTTCGACCAGCAACCTCCTGGGCACCGGCTATTGGGTCGCGCTGCCCACGGCAAGTTCGGCGCCTAGCGGTGCGCAGATCGCGGCCGGTCAGGACTCGACAGGCGCGTCTGTCTTGCTCAACGGAAGCGGCGCCATGACGGCGAACGTCCCCGCCAGCATTGCGGTGACCGGCCTGTCGTCGAGCACCAGCTACCGGATCTACTTCGTGGCCTCCAACGGAACAGTGGGGAGCCCACTGTACGTGGATGTGACGTCGTCAGCCGCTCCGACTCCGGTGCTCGCGGGGCTCACCGCCGGCACCCCAACGGGGACGTCCGTTACCCTGTCTTCGACCAGCAACGTTACGGCCACCGGCTATTGGGTCGCGCTGCCCACTGGAAGTTCGACGCCTAGCGGCGCGCAGATCGTGGCCGGTCAGGACTCGACAGGCGCGTCTGTCTCGCTCAAGGGGAGCGGCAGCATGACGGCCAACGTCCCCGCCAGCATCGCGGTGACCGGCCTGTCATCGAGCACCAGCTACCGGATCTACTTCGTGGCCTCCAACGGAACAGTGGGGAGCCCACTGTACGTGGATGTGACGTCGGCCGCTCCGACTCCGGTGCTCGCGGGGCTCACCGCCGGCACCCCTGCGGCGACGTCCGTGACCCTGTCTTCGACCAGCAACGTTACGGCCACCGGCTATTGGGTCGCGCTGCCCACTGGAAGTACGGCGCCTAGCGGTGCGCAGATCGTGGCCGGTCAGGACTCGACGGGCACGCCTGTCTCACTCAAGGGGAGCGGCAGCATGACGGCGAACGCGGCGGCCAGCATCGCGGTGACCGGCCTGTCGTCGAGCACCAGCTACAGGATCTACTTCGTGGCCTCCAACGGAACAGTGGGGAGCTCACTGTACGTGGATGTGACGACGTCTGGGGGGCAGTCGCAGTGCGCCGTAGACACGGAATGCGGCTCGGGCAACTACTGCGATGGTGGGCAATGTTACCCCATCGGAGAAGCAGCGAGCATCCAGGTGACCTCTGGCTCCGGCCAGACCGCCGTGGTCGGGTTGCCCTTCTCCGGTGCGCTCACTGTGCTCGTGTCGGATTCCGGTGGCCACCCGGTGTCCGGAGTTACGGTGCAGTTCACCGCCCCCTCCAGCGGCGCGAGTGCAACGCTGAGCACCACCACCGCGGTGACCGACACCTCGGGTGTGGCCTCCGACTTTGCGCTGGCCAACACGGTTGCAGGCACCTACAGCGTGGTCGCGTCCATAAAGGCGGGCACCGTTCAGGCCACCATCACGCTGACCAACCGGGCCGGAGCTGCGAACCAAGTGCAGCCTAGCGTGAGCAGCACGACCCAGAGGATCCCCGTGGGCAGCTCGGTCCCCACGCCCCTCGTAGTGACGGTCCGCGATGCCAACGGCAACCCCGTGGCGGGAGTGGAAGTTACCTTCAGCGTGAGCTCCACCGGACCCGGCGCCACACTGGGAGCCCTCAAGGTGCTCACCGACGCCAACGGGACTGCCACCATCACCGCAACGGCCAATACGCTGACAGGAAGCTACGTCGTTTACGCACAGATAGCCGGCGTAGCGACCCCGGGCCGCTTCGAGCTGACCAACACCGCAGGCCCGGTCGCACAGTTGACCGTGTCGCCCGGCTCTTCGAACCAGAGCGCCCAGGTGGGGACCGCGTTTACCAATCGGCTGGGGCTCACGGTCGTCGATGCGTACGGCAATGGCGTCTCCGGTTTGACGGTGACCTTTGCGGCCCCCAGCACGGGGGCAAGTGCAGTGCTGAACCCAGCGACCCCAACGACGACCAACGCTGCGGGGGTAGCGTCCGTGGCTGCAACGGCCAACGGCACGGTGGGCGACTACGTGGTGACAGCCGCAGCGCAGGGGCTCTCGACCACCTTCAACCTGTCGAACCTCATTGGAGCGCCGGGAGCCATCACGGCGAGCGCGAGCAGCACACCGCAATCGGCAACGGTAGGGACGGCCTTCACGTTTCCTTTGCTCGTCACAGTGGTGGACTCCTTTGGACATCCGGTGTCCGGCGCCTTGGTGATCTTTGCGCCACCCAGCGGCGTTGTCACGGCGGTGCTGAGCTCCCTGACGACGACGACCAATGGGACCGGGCTGGCCAGTGTATCCGCAACGGCCAGCCTGTACGGAGGCAGCTACACGACCACGGCAAGCGTCGCAGGTGTGGCAGCGCCTGCCCGCTTCGCGTTGACCAACGTGCCGCGTCCTACTACAACCTCGCTGGAGGTGACCCCAACCGCGCTGAAGGTGGGGGAGGTGGCGACGGCGACTGTGACCGTCTTGGCCGTTGTGGGCCAACCGAGCGGCGTGGTGCGCCTTCTGGAAGGGACCCAGGAACTGGGGCAGGCGACGCTGGCAAGTGGGACTGCAACGGTCTCCCTTACGGCCACGCAGGCTCTACTGGGGACACACACGGTGTTTGTCCGCTACGATGGGGAAGGCCCCAACAGTCCCAGTGAGTCGGCCTCGGTGACCGTCACCGTGACCGAAGCAGCAAGCGGAGACGCAGGGGTGGATGCGGCGACGCAAGACAGCGGAGGCGATGCGGCAACCGTAGACGCTGCCGATAGCGCGGTCTTCGACAGCGGAGACGCTGGGGCCGTGGACGGTTCCACGGTACGAGACGCTGCAGTGGACGCTGCAGTGGACGCTGCGATGGCCGACGGGTCGCGGGTCCAGGACAGCGCGAGTGGCACGGACGCTGGCAGTAGCGATCCGGGCGCTTCCGGTGGTGGGTGCCAGACGGGTCGAGGCTCGGCTCGCTGGCCTGCTTCGCTGTCCCTACTCTTGGGATTTGCCCTGCTGCTGCGTCGTCGACGCCACGGGTAAGGGCGAGGCTAACGCGAACACCTGGGGGTCCTCGATCGCAACTCACGGCGACGGGCCCCGCTCCGCCCCCCCAGGTGCTCAGCCCCACTGGCCGCCATCCAAGCTCACCTCTGTTCGGCACTTAACCCGACGACATGAACCTGGTCGAGCGCTGCTCATGGATCCCGCCTGAGCGCGCAAGGTGAGAGAAAGCAGGCTGGCCGTTCAGTCGCCGTGCGCTCGAGACGTTGTCCTGACGGCGGTCGGCTCGATGGGCACGCTGTCCAGGTAGAGCGTCTCGGGCGCCACGTCGACGCCTCCCGGCCAAACCACCGTACCGTACTCGGCGCGCGCGAGTTTGAAGGCCGCGGGGCTTGCAACACGTGTCCATGGCTTGAGGGCCAAGAGTGGCTTCATGTCGAAGCGCCGATGCTCACCATTCGCGTACGTGAGCACGAGCATGAAGTCGTCGGTCGCTTCTACCTGCGTCAGGTCGTTAGGCATGGTTCGGGTCCCCTCCCATCCAGAACTTCACCGTTGTCGATGGCGATCACGGCTTCCTCGCCCTGGTAGCGAACGTGAATGTGCGCACGGTGATGCTGCCGATTGTCTCGGTAGAAAATCAAAACGAGGATACCGTAGAACGCGCTGATCGTGGGCACGGTGAAAGCCTAGCACGGCAGCCTCCATTCACGTGTGACAGCGTCGATTTCCTCTTGCGTGAACGTGTGACCGCTTTCAGCGAGGTAGCGGCCCATGGTCGAGCGCTGCTCGTGGAGCCCGCCTGGGCGCGCAAGGTGCGAGAAAACAGGCTGGGCGACGGAGTCCCGGACGCCACGGTTGTCGGCACCAAGCCCCCCAGCCCGAGAGGACCAACGGCTGCCCGCTGGTGGGCTTCGATCCCGTTCCAACAGCACGCACCATGCCAGATCCAGGCTTTGGACGAATTGGGACGACTTTGGACGACAACCTTGTGGAAATAGTCGCGGGCCGCCTACAAGGACAAGGAAGGGGAGGCACAGCGGCTCGCAGTGATCCGTGCGTGCGAGACGCTGCAGTGGACGCTGCGCTGGTTGATGGGGCGCGGGTCCAGGACGGCGCGAGTGATACGGACGCTGGCAGCGGCGCACCGGGCGCTTCCGGTTGTGGGTGCCATACGAGCCGAGGCTCGGCTCGCTGGCCTGCTTCGCTGTCCCTACTCTTGGGATTTGCCCTGCTGGTGCGTCGTCGACGCCACGGGTAAACAGGCCCTCCCCCCCCAGCACCCGGGTGAAGTTCACCCCCGAAGCACGGTCACCCGATACCCCTTGGCCGTGGACGCCTCCTCGAAGCGACCACGTTCCTCAAACGGGACTCCCCCCTTGCTGCGTCGGTCAAAGAGCACCAGTACCCCCTCCTGCAGTCCAAGGCGATCCAAGTAGCTCTCCAACTGTTTCAGCCCTTGTGCCAGCGGGTCGGCCTTCTTGTCCGCCCAAGTCTTCAGCTCTAAGGCTTCCCGTTGCCACACCCGCTTGCCCGCGGCATCTGTGTACGGCCAGCGGACCAACAGATCGATCCGCCCGCGTCCAATGCCGTACTCTCGGTCCACATAGCCACCACCATTGACGATGCGCTGGAGAAACGCCATCAGCACCAACTGAGGAGCCACCTCGTGGTAGGGGAGACGCGAGGTGAGGATC
>CAITRH010000597.1 GCA_903894755.1 uncultured delta proteobacterium | reverse complement strand
GTCAGCGTCAGCGTCAGCGTCAGCGTCAGCGTCAGCGTCAGCGTCAGCGTCATCCGCATTGCAACCGTGCGATATCGTTTAGGGTCTCACGGGATGGACGCGACTTCGCGCTCCAACAAATTCCCCCTCCCCATCGATGGGGAGGGGGACGATGTGAACGCTCCGAATCGTGTGGGGGTGAGGTCCACTTCACGCCGAAGGGGGCGGCCTGGAGGTGACGGTCCGTGCGGGGAGCGTCACTCGAAACGTGGCCCCTTGCCCGGGTGGGCTCTCGACCGTGATGGCGCCGCCGAGCGACGTCACGATGCCTTGGCAGATCCAAAGCCCTAGGCCGGTTCCAACCCCGACGGCCTTGGTGGTGAAAAATGGATCAAAAATCCTTCCCATGATGGCAGGCGGGATTCCCGGACCGGAGTCCGAGACCTCCACGAACCCCTCGCCCCCGCGAGTCGTGCCCGTCTTGACTCGAATGGTGTGCGCCGACGTCGGCCCCACGGGAAGGGCTTGCGCGGCGTTGACCAGCAGGTTGAGAAATACCTGGCCAAGACGGGCCTCACTCCCGTCGATGATGGGCACCGGCTCGTACTCTTTGACAAGAGTCGCACAACGGCGGATTTCGCTCCACACCAGGTTGATGGACGCATCAAGGATCCGCCGTACATCGACAGGACTCCGTCCAGCGTCGTCCGTCCGGGCGAAGGTACGCAGGTCGCGAACGATGTCACGGACCCGTTCGGCCCCCTCCCTGGCAATGTTGATCATGCCGGCGATCTGCTGGGCGCGTTCGACCAAGTCCGCGTCGCCAAGCTCCTGTTCGGCGTCGCGCGCGCGTAAGATGAGCTGAGGAAGCCGCCGGATGGCGATCATGTCGAGGTTGGCTATCAGGTACGCGAGCGGGTTGTTGATCTCGTGGGCTACTCCCGCCGCCAGGCTGCCGACCGAGGCCATGCGGTCTGCAAGAAGAAGTCGCGCCTGCATAAGCCTTCGCTCGGTCACGTCCCGCGCAAAGGCGAGCACCGCCTGTCGGCCGTCGTATTCGATGGGGATAGCTACGATTTCCGCGTGGATCGAAGACCCGTCCCGTCGCACCAGAGGCAGCTCGCGCGGGGTGTCGCTGACCGCATTGATCCCGAGCGGGTCCACTGTTCCGATGAGCTCGTCAGGCGCGTCGCATCCAAGGAGCCGAGCGAAGGCGCGGTTTGCGTAGACGATGCGGTCGGACGCGACCACTCCGACCGCATCGGGAGCGCGTTCGATCAGCACGCGAAACCGAGCCTCGGAGCGTTGGAGCGCGTCCTCGGCCGCCTTGCGTTCGGTGATGTCGTCGACCATGGAGGCGACCCCGATGACCGAGCCCCCTTCGTCGACGAGCGCTGTGTTGTACCAGTCGCAAAGGACCCTGCGATTGTCCTTGGTGACGTTGGCGTGGCGGCTTCGCTCACCGCCGGTTCGGGCGTTGAGCTGTGCAAATAGGCTTTCGACGTGAGGTCGGAGATCGGACGGGACAATGAGGTCAGCTCGTTGTCCAACCGCGTCTTCCTTGGTGAACCCGAAGATGCGCGTGGCCGCGTCGTTCCACTCGAGCACCGTGGTGTCGGGGGCGAACACGATGGCTCCCAGCGGACTGTGGCGGATACGGAAAGCAAGACGCGCCTCGCTCGCACGAAGCGCCGCGACAGCGCGCATCTGGTCGCTCATGTCGAGAACGACGCCAGCCCCGCCGACAACTTTCCCGGCGCCGTCGCGGACCGCCGAAGTGCGCAGGGAAACCATCACCACGACGTTGCTGGTGGTCGTTCGGTAGGGCCCTTCGTAGGACGCGTTGTCCCCGTCGAGTGCCTTCGTGATCGCCTGCATCACGCGTTGGTCGGAGAGGTGCCGCAGGTCTAGTCCTTGGAGCGCATCGTGCGTCGTGTGGAGAATCTCGACGAAGCGTGCGTTCCACTCGCGCAGGCGCAGGTCGCGGTCGTAGAGAAACACCCCCACGGGGGCCTGCTCGAAGAGCGAGCGGTAAGGTTCGGCGTAGGGCAACTCGTCCGGCATGTGATTGGCAGTATCGCCGCTTTCGGTTGACGTGCTAGGAGAAGTGATTGCGTTTTCTATGAGGTTCCTTTCCATGAGCACCAAGAAACCTGCATCGTGCGACCAGCCGAGCAGCTCGCCCCAGACCCTCGCGGCTGGACACGCCCATACGCATCCAGCGCCGCTCAGTGGCGCGTCCTATTCCGCCGTGGAGCTTCAGCCCGACAATCGTACCGTGCTGCTTCTCGACCAGCGTCTCTTGCCCCGAGCCGAGCGTTACGCGTCCCTTACCAACGTCGAGCAGGTGGCCGACGCGATCACGAACCTCGCCGTACGGGGCGCTCCTGCCATAGGAATCGCCGCAGCCTACGGCTTGGTGCTGGCCGCCGCCTCGGCCCCCGAGGACCCCGCCGACTTCGTCGAAGCGCTCGAACGAGCCCACGCAAGGCTTCTCTCGACCCGTCCCACCGCTGTCAATCTCGCATGGGCACTTGCGCGTCTTCTGCGCACGGCGCGCGACGCGGCGTCCCTTGAGCCTGCGGACCGCCTTGCCAAACTTGCCGAGGAGGCTCGCGCGCTTCATCGCGAGGACGTTGCGTCGTGCCGCGCTATCGGGGTTCTCGGGGCGTTGACGATTGCCGACGGGGCTACGGTGCTCACGCATTGCAACGCGGGAGCGCTCGCGACGGGCGGCTACGGGACGGCGCTTGGAGTCGTTCGCGCTGCGGTCGAAGCGGGCAAGAGAATCCGCGTGCTTGCCACCGAGACCCGTCCCGTGCTTCAGGGCGCTCGCCTCACCGTGTGGGAGCTAATGCGCGATGGGATCCCGGTGACGCTGATCACGGATTCGATGGTCGGACACTTCATGGCACGCGGGCGCATCGACGTCGTGGTGGTGGGGGCCGACCGCATCGCACGCAACGGCGACGTAGCCAACAAGATTGGGACCTACGGGCTCGCCTGCCTCGCGCACGCCCACGGGATCCCGTTCAACGTCGCCGCGCCGTGGAGCACTGTGGACCTCGGTTGTCCGAGCGGCGACGCGATCCCTATCGAGGAGCGTTCGGCGACCGAGGTGCTTCGGATCGTAACCCCCATGGGGACTGCGTTCACCGCTCCCGAAGGAGCCTTGGCGGAGAACCCATCGTTCGATGTCACTCCGGCCAGGTTGGTCCGAGCGATTTTCACGGAACGCGGCGCGGTGAGCCCGGTGAATGAAGCCGGGCTCGTAAGTCTCGAGACGCCTTAGCGTTCGACTAGGCGCTCTTCAGATTGGCAAGGGCGAAGTCCCAATTCACGAGGTGCTGCAGGAAGGTCTCGATGTACTTGGGACGGAGGTTCCGATAATCGATGTAGTAGGCGTGTTCCCAGACATCGATGGTGAGCAGGGCTTTCTGACCGTGTTTCAGAGGAAGGTCGGCGTTGCTGGTTTTGGTGACGGCGAGTTTGCCCTTGTCGAGCACGAGCCAGGCCCATCCCGAACCAAACTGGGTAGCCGCGGCATTCGAGAGCTCCTCTTTGAACTTGTCGAAGGAGCCGAAGTCGCGCTGGAGGGCTGCGAGGAGCTCGCCGGTGGGGACTCCTCCGCCGTTTGGCTTCATGGAGCTCCAGTAGAAGGTGTGGTTCCAGATCTGGGCGGCGTTATTGAACACGGGGCCGTCGGAACCAAGGATGATGTCCTCGAGGCTTTTGTTGGCCTCGGGTTTCCCCTCGAGCAGCTTGTTTAGATTGGTGACGTAGGCGTTGTGGTGTTTGCCGTGGTGGGTGTCGAGCGTCTCCGAGCTCAGATGGGGGGCGAGAGCGCTTTTGTCATAGGGCAACGCGGGAAGGGTGAATGCCATGCGGGTGGTCTCCTCGAGTGGTTTTGTGGATGTCAGTGGGTTGCGATGGCTTCTAGCACGGTATGGCGGATGGTGTTGAGCAGGACTTCATCTGTTTTCCAATAGAACTCGGGCTTTGCACAGCCGGTACTCAAACAGGCTCCCATCTGTCGGTACGCCTTGGCGACCTCGGTGCGAACGACCGAACCCAAGCCAAGTCGGTCGGCAAGACGGAAGAGAGCCCAGTCTTGGAGCCCAGCACGCACGACCTTGAGCCGGTACGATGGCACCGGACCGTCGATGGCCACGTCAGCGGGAGAACCCACATGTCCCGAGCCATCGTGATTGCCAGGGTAGATCAACACGCCGTCCCCTGGCTTGGTGAACTTGTCGTTGATGCCCCATGCAGTGGCAGCGGAAGCCCACTCGGAAATTTGGTAGTAGAGGAATCCGGTTGCTTGTTCGTACCAAGCCCCCCACATCAAGATACGCGGCTCGAACCCGTCGAGCGTGTTGTTGGTAAACGTAGGCCACGGGGGCACGTTGGAATTGCTCTCGTAGAACCAAAGCTTGTAGCCTTGGGCCCAAAGGGGGGTCCACTCGGTGGGGCCGAATCTGGCGGGCTTGTCCGGAGTGTTCCAATTGCTGTAGCTGACCGGGCTGCATACAAAGACCCCCATGGAGGAGCCTACGATGGGGAAATTGGAGGCACTTGGGCAGATCGTGTCCATGATGTGCCATTTCCAGTCTGGGTCTCCTGCGACCATCTGTTGCGTCTGCACCGCAATAGCCGCAAGTGCTGCATCAGGAGTCGACGATGCCTCGGGTTCGTCGGAAGCATACGAAAGCGCGCGATCGAACCACCCCTTGGTCTTGAGATGGGCAGCCCACAAACGGGCACGGTCGGTGTATTGGGACGCGGTGCATGTCTGGAGTCCCCAATTGGTGCCAGGTTCAAAAGGAGCATCGACCCAGGAGCCCGGAACGCCATCGCTCCAATACGTTCCATCCATGTACGGCGTCATGGCGGCGTCCCAACCGGTAAAGTCGATGGTGCCGGTGCAGGCGCTGGAAGGGCTGGTGGAACGCGGGCCTATGTCGATCCGGTGGGTGTGCACGAGCTCTTCGTAGCGCTTGACCAGGGAACTTCCCGCCGACGCGTGGAAGACGCCGAGCAAGCTGGTGTCCATGCGGAATCGCGTGACCACTTCGCGCATGTTGGGGAGGTCGACGGCGTAGACCTTGAGCGTGAGCGGGACCAGCACGGAAGTGTGTCCACGGGCGCGGATCCGGATGGACCCGGAGTAGGAGCCCGCCACGGCGTCTTTGGGGACATGCACGTCCAACCAGACCGGCTGCACCTTGCCTGCGTTGACAGCAAAGGTCGACGCGACTTGCGTATAGGGGTCTAGGAGAGGAATCAGCGGATCGGGCAGATTCGGGTCCCCGGTGGGCGACTTGCTGGGAACCGGAAGGCTGCCATATCGCGGGGAGGCCGCGGAGAAGTCGATGAAAAACTGGCGGTAGAGGGTGAGGTTGGCCTTGGCAAGGGTGTGCCCCGCACCGTCACTGAGGTCGCTTGGCTCGAGGGCAACGTCGGCGAGGGATGCGCCTGATTCGGGGAACACCACGATTTGCCAGGACTCGTAGGAATCGCGCGGGGCCTCGAGGGTAATGGTCGTCGACGTTCCTGGAATCGAGGTGGGCTGCACCTTTCGGCCAATCCCCTGGGTCCAGTAGCTCACGACGGGGCCAGAGGAGTCATCCGATGCGTCGAGTATGGCGGCCTCGACGCCGACATCGGCCGTGGCATCGAGCCCGGAGTCCGAGCCGACCGTGGCGTCCGTGGTGCTGACGTCGGGCGCAGTGTCTCTGCCGATATCCGCGGTGACGTCAGGGGTGGTGTCCGTGGTGGCGTCTCGGCCAATGTCCGCCGTGACGTCGATGGTGGCGTCGATGGTAGCGTCTGGGCCGACGTCCGCCGTGGCGTCGATGGTAGCGTCTCGGCCGACGTCCGCCGTGGTGTCGATGGTCGCGTCTGGGCCGACGTCCGCTGTGGCGTCGATGGTAGCGTCTCGGCCGACGTCCGCCGTGGCGTCGATGGTAGCGTCTCGGCCGACGTCCGCCGTGGCGTCGATGGTCGCGTCTGATGTGGTGGTGTCTCGGCCGACGTCCGCAGTAGCGACGTCCGTAGTGGCGTCTTTGCCGATGTCTGCGCCAGCGTCATCTGGTGCATCGACGGTGGCGTCGCTGCCGCGATCACCGCTATCGCTTTGAGAAGAGCCACACGCGGCGGTGGCGCAAGCGAGGATTCCGTAAGCAATGGGTGCAAGGCGCATGACTGGTCTCCATCACGGCGTTGAGGGATGTGGGATATATACCCAGGTCCACCCAATTGTCCCGTCGTGGCGGATAGGTCTAGCGTCGAGGGGCGTCGATACGTGTGTGCAGGTCGCCCCGGACCATGGTTTTGATGCTCTCGAGGCCTAGGAAATCGTACGGGAAACCAAGTTCGATGGTGCTTGCGACATCGAGCAGGGCGAGGTGCTCGACGCTGAGGGTGAGGTCGAGAGCTCCCAAGTTTTCGAGGAGCTGCCCGACGCTGCGTGCGCCAAGAATGGGAAGCACGGGGCTGCTTCGCTGCCGCACCCACGCGATGGCCACCTGCGAGGGGGGACACGCGAGCTCTTTGGCGATGGCCATGACTTGGTTGCCGATGCGAAGGTTGCGGTCGTTGGTGCGCCATTGGTTTGCCGCCGAGCGCTTGCTGTCGGAGGCGCCGGCTGCGTACTTGCCGGTGAGCACGCCTCCGCCGATGACCCCCCAGGCGAGCACCGAGAGGTCGAAGGCGCGTGCCATGGCAAGCAGGTCGCGCTCGGGGGTGCGTTCGATGAGGCTGTACTCGATCTGGATCGCCGCGAAACGGCTCCAGCCGCGAAGCTCCGCCAGCGTATTGGCCTGGGAAACGATCCACGCCGGCGTGTCCGAGACCCCCACGTGAAGGACTTTGCCCGCCCGCACAAGATCGTCGAGAGCGCGCATCACCTCGTCGATGGGAGTCAGCCCATCGCCCGCGTGCACCCAATAGAGATCGACGTAGTCGGTGCCGAGGCGCTTCAGACTGGCCTCGATGGCCTGGACCATGTTCTTACGTTGGTTTCCGGCGGAGTTCGGGTCGCCGGGACGGGTCATGAGGGTGTATTTGGTCGCTAGTACGAAGCGGTCTCGCTCCGGAGCGACGAACTCGCCTACGAACTTTTCGGACGTTCCCCCGGTGTAGACATTGGCGGTGTCGATGAAGTTGCCTCCGTGCTCGACGAAGGCGTCGAACATCTTTCGGCTCTCCTCTTTCGATGCTCCCCAGCCCCAATCCTCGCCAAAGGTCATGGTTCCCAAGCAGGCCTCGGAGACCCGAAGACCACTTCGACCAAGCAACGTGTAGCGCATTTTAATAGCCTCCTGAAAGTACGGCGCGGCGCCACGGTACGTCCACCGTCGCCACATGTCGAGCACTGGGTAGGTGAGGAGGCGACTACGGGGGGGGAGTCTTAGGAGAGTGGGTCAGGCAGACCCTGAGACACAAGGGACCAAAAATCAGTTGCTCGCCTTGGAATACACCTGCACCGCGATCTGCCCAGCCCCCGTCTTCGCCGTCACGTCGACGCGGTAGCTCGAAAGCGGATTGTTGGGCAGCGGGATCATCGGTATCGCCGTGGAGGGACACGTTCCTTTCGCCCCTTTCCCAAGGAGCGCCATGGGAGCGTTTGCTAGCGTCGGAAGCGGCGTCGAGTTCGCTGTCTCGATAGCCATGGTGTAAAACGGCGGCGCCATGAGCTTCGCTTGGAGCTGCGTCAGGCTCGGGGGCATCCCCACCACAATCACCTTGTAGCACTTGCCCTGCACCATCTGAAACGTGGTCGATGCACTCTTTCCATTCTCCACCGTCGCCGTGAACCGATCCCCTTCCTTCTGAAACCCTGGCGCCTGGGTCACCGCCGCCTGCGTGATCGCCCAGTCGAGTGCGTCGCCCATCCCCGGTGACGTCGGCGCCGCCGTCGGAGCCGTGGGCGGTGGCGGCGGAGCGGTCGGAGTCGGGGTCCCCCACGGGGTCGGTTGCGTCGCCGGGGGCGGAGCCGTCGGCCCCGTCGGAACCGTGGCCGTGGGGTATCCCGCCCCGGGATCGGCCTTGGGACCGCAGGCAAAAAATACCGGCGCTACGGCTAGAGTGGCAAAAATTCCGTAAGTCCATGCCCGCTCACGACGGGCCCATCCATGCTTGTTTCGCGTGGTCATATGCAAGTTCCTCCAAACGGACCGCGACTCTAACGCACGATCGCCCAAACCATGACACGCCTCTACAGACGCCACCCCCTTCCTTGACCCCAGCCGTAAACCTGCCACGCTCCCGCCGTCATGCTCCTTACCCCAAGGCTCGAGTTAGCCCCCATCACCCTCCCCGTCGTCGAAGCCATCCTCGCTGAGGACCGAGCACGCGCTGAACAGTCCGCAGGCGCCGCATTTCCAGCCCACTGGCCATGTCGTAGCCTCCTCGAGCAATCTTTCTACCTCAGCATCGACGACGTTCGCGCCGACCCCCACACTCGCCTCTGGGGCGACCACCTCATGATCCTCCGCGAGGGAAAACGACGCGTCGTTGGAAGCGTCATCTTCAATGGAAGACCTGGCTTCGATGGCGTCGCCGAGCTCGGTTATGGCGTCGAAGAAAACGCTCAACGCCGTGGCCTCGCCAGCGAAGCTACCCAAGCCTGCGTCGCTTGGGCCCTCGAACAAGACGGAGTCCAGGCGATCCGCGCTACCACCTTCCCCTGGCATCGCGCCTCTTTGAAAGTCATCTCCCGTCTCGGAATGGTCCCCGTCGAAACCCGCGAGCACGATGTGCTCGGAGAAATGATCGTCTTCGAGGTCCGCCGCTCCGCCGCCATCGCCAACGCTGCCTAAAACAAACAAAAATCGAGAAGCGCACAGCAAGGGGAGCTCCGCCGCGAGCGGCGAACCTCTCCGGTGAGGTCACCCCGTGCGCAGCGGTCACAGATTCCGTCGGCCTGCACCAACAGGGGGACCCCGCCGTGAGATTTGTTGCTTCCCGGTCCGACAAGGGACGCTCGCCGTCACCGATCTGCGGCGTCCTGTGCCGTCAGGGGGAGTAAGTCGGTGACAGTCGACGTCACCCTGTCAGGTCAGGAGAGCAAAACGGTCGCAGCCGGCGTCCCCCTGCGTCGTCAGGAGAGCAAAGCGGTCACGGTCGGCGTCCCCCTGCCGGACAGGACGCATCGATTTCGATGGCGTTGTCGCTTCCTTGCAGGACAGGGTGACATCACCGGTCACTTCCGCGCTTCCTGTGTCCGGTCGCCGCCAGGTCAACCAAACCCATCTCGAAACAATGGCCCCACGTCATGCGTCATCTCCTCGCCCTCGCCCTCGCTCTCGCCTGTGTCCAAGCCTCCGCCTCCGCCCAACAGCCTCCTCCCCTCGCCTCCGCCCTCGATGCCGTTCGCGCCACCGATTACCCCCGCGCCGAACGTGAGCTCTCCGCTATCCACACCCCCGCCGCCGACCTCGCACGCGCTCACCTCCTCTTCGAGCAGGGCAAGCTCGCCGACGCCGACGCCGCTGCCCAACGTGCCCAAACCTCCCAGCCCCACAGGCTCCTCGCCATCGCCCTGCGCGCTCGCATCCTCGCGTCCCAAGGCAAATCCCTCGACGCCATCCGACTCCTCGACCCCCACAAAGACGCCCCCGGAACCGCCGGTCGACGTGTCCGTCTCGCTCTGGGCGAGCTCCTCATCGCTTCTGGCAAACGCTCCGACGCCGAGCCGGTCCTCATGAAGTTTGCCGAGGAGTACAACGATGACACCCTCACGCCCGCCGACGCCGAAGGGCTCGCGATGCTCGGACACGCCCTCCATCTGCTCCGGCTCGTCAAGGACGCCAACGACGCCTTCAACCAGAGCGAACGCGCCGACTCCTCCCGCGTCGAAACTCGTCTTTGGCGCGCCGAGCTTTACCTCGAACACGACGACACCGGACACGCCGAGGAGGTCCTGCGGGAGGCGCTTCGCATCGGTCCGAAGCGTGCCGACGCGCTGGTCCTGCTCGCTCGGGTCAAGCTTTCACAATCGCTCGACTTCGACGAGGCCGACCGGCTCACGCGCGACGCCCTCGCGGTGCATCCAAGGCACACCGGCGCGCTCGCCGTCCGCGCGGGACTCGCCCTCCGTACACTCGACATCGCGTCGTCTCACGCGATCCTCGATACGGCAGTCGACCCGAACGACCTCGAGCTCCTTGCGCTCCGAGCGGCCACTCGTTTCCTGGACGACGACCGCGCGGGCTACGACGCGACCAAGCGCGACGCCTTCGCACGAAACCCGGAGTTCTCAAGGTTCTTCCAGATCGTCGCCGAGTTCGCCGAGTGGGAACACCGCTACGACGACATCGTCGCCATGATGAAAGAGGCCGTGGCCATCGACCCAAAGGACGCCAAAGCGTGGGCCGAGCTCGGCATGATGCAGCTCCGAGGGGGCGACGAGACCGCAGGAGTCACGTCCCTTCGCGAGGCGTGGCGTCTCGACCACTACAACGTGCGGGTCTTCAACACGCTCGACCGGCTGTATGAGAAGTGGGTCCCGTCGCTGTATGAGACGTCGTCGGACGGGGTGTTTCGCATTCGCTACCCCAAGAAGGAGAAGGCGATCCTGGAGCGCTATGTTCCGAGGCTCTTGGGACGCGCCTGGGGGTCGATGAAGGCGCGTTACGGGTTTGTTCCGACGTCACCGGTGCAGATTGAGCTTTACCAAGAGCGGCAGCACTTCAGTGTGCGCACCAGTGGTCTTCCCAACATTGGGATCCAAGGGGTGTGCTTTGGACGGGTGGTAGCGGCGATGAGTCCAGGGAGCGAGCCGTTCAACTGGGGCAATGTGCTGTGGCACGAGTTGGGACATGTGTTTGCCATACAGCGGTCCAAGAGCCATGTACCGCGCTGGTTTACCGAGGGACTGAGCGAATACGAGACGCTTATACGGCGTCCCGAGTGGCACCGGGATCTTGACCCAGGGCTGTACCGAGCGTTGAAACGCGGGGCGCTTCCCAGTGTGGTCGACATGAACAAGGCGTTCACCCATGGGGCGGGAGGACTCGACATGGGCGTTGCGTATTACGCAGCAAGCCAGATGATCGTGTTCACAGCGGAGACGTTTGGGATGGGTCCCATTGTCGAGGCGTTGGGGCTTTGGGGCGAGGGGGTGAAGACACCGGAGGTACTTCGGCGCGCTTTTGGGGTGACTGCAGGGGAATACGACACAAGGTTTAGGGCCTGGGGGCTACGTCGTCTGTCGCGCTACGAGGGGACCTTTGTGTTTGACCCAGTGGCAAAGCCACTTGGCGAGGCGCAGGCGGAGGCGTTGGCGTCGCCAAAGAGTCCCGAGGCGCAGGTGACCTTGGCATTGGCGCTGCTTCAGGCACGCAAGGGGGACGAGGCCCGCAAGGTGCTCGAGACGGCGCGAACGTTGGCTCCGTTGCACGGGCCTGCGCTGTTCTTGTCAGCGAAGGTGGCAGAGAATGCGGACCAGGCCTTGACCTACCTTCAAGCGATGCGTCGGGCGGGCTTGGTGGGGTACGACCTCGAGATGGCGACGGCGGAGGCATGTGAAGGCAAGAAGGACCGTGTTGGACAGCGTCGCGCTCTCGAAGCGGCGCGCAGGTACGATCCGACGCAGCCAGAGCCAGTGAGGGAGCTGATCGACCTTGCAAAGAAGGACTCCTTGGATCCTTTGCCACTTCTTAGGGTGTTAGCTCCGCTTGATCCGAACGACCGTAGGGCGTGGGGGCTTTTGCTTGACGCACTAGTGGCGAAAGGGGCGTGGGAGGAAGCGCGAAGGGCAGGGGAGTCGGCACTTTTCATCGATGTGGGACGGGCGGGGATGCACGTCTCCTATGCTCGGGCGCTTGCGGGGACTGGGGAGCACACTGCAGCGGTGTTCGAGCTAGAGAGCGCGCTTTTGTGCGAGCCGAAGGGGGCTGAGGCATCGACGGTACATGCACTGTTGGCACGAGAGAAGCTGGCGCTTGGGGATCGTGTGGGGGCACGACGGAGCCGCGATGAGGCGTTGCGTCTCGACCCACAGAACGCGGAGGCCAAGGGACTCGAGGTTCGCTGAGGGGGCTGAGACTCCCCGGCCCCACCGCGACCTTTTTCGCGCGCAGCCCCCCCCCAACCCCTCTCCCTCGACATTCTGCTTGCCCACCCATCCATGCGGGCAAGCAAGATTGTCTTCGAGCGAGGGGGACTCGGAACACTGGTACAAGTGGCTCTGCTCCTCGCTCGAAGACGATCGTCCTTGCCCGAATGGGCCTTGAAACTCCCGACTGGCAGCGCTGAAGGGCGAAACACAAAACAGCGGCGTCCCACGCCCGACAACGGGATGGTGCAGGCTAGTGGAGCCTTTTCGGTCACCCATGGGCGGCTCCACCTGAGCCCTCCTGGGCGGCCCCTTCTTGGGGCCTTTTCGGTCACCCATGAGCGGCTCCACTTGAGCCCTCCTGGGCGGCCCCCTGTTGTGGGGCCTTTTCGGTCACCCATGAGCGGCTCCACTTGAGCCCTCCTGGGCGGCCCCC
>CAITRH010000596.1 GCA_903894755.1 uncultured delta proteobacterium | reverse complement strand
GCTGCGTCAGCGTCCCCCATTCCCGCAGCGGGAATGACCGCCGCTGCGTCAGCGTCCCCCATTCCCGCAGCGGGAATGACCGCGGCGCATCCAGCGTCCCCATTCCCGCCGCGGGCCCACATCTGACCCATCGTGACGTGCCATTCCCGCCGCGCGGGTGGCGCGACGGATGCTGTCGTTACGTAGAAACTCGGTTTTTCCCTGTCCGCTTGGCCCGATACATGGCCGCGTCGGCCGCACGAAATACCCCTGCGGCATCCTGCGCGTCGCCCGGCAAGGTGGCGACTCCCACACTCAAGCCCGGGTTCAGCGTCTCCCCGCGGTATTGGTAGGGATGCTCCACCACGGCTCTGCGCAGCTCCTCGGCCACCTCCAAGGCATCGACTTTGCTCACACCGACAAGCGTCGCAGCGAACTCGTCGCCACCGAACCGCGTTGCAAAGCCACGCTCGCCCAACGTTTTTCCGAGCACCTGACCGCAGGTCGCAATGGCGAACGCTCCGAAGTCGTGCCCGTGGGTGTCGTTGATGGCCTTGATCCCGTCCATGTCCATCACCAGGACACTGAGGCAGGACAGAGTTCCTCGGAGCAACGCGGCCACGCGCAATTCGAGCTCCGCGTCGAAGCGTCGCTTCACCCAAAGACCACTCAGCTCGTCGACGCTCAGGAGGCGCTCGATCTCGTGGTGAAAGCCTTCCCGTATGGCGTCGGGCTGCTCGAACTCCACCACGGTGCGCCCGACAAGCAGCCGGTCGCCTGGAAAGAGCCGCACTTCTGACGTGCGCTCCCCCCGCACGAAGGTTCCGTTGGTGCTGCCGAGATCCACCAGGACCCACTCGCCTCCCCCGCGGTCTTCGATGCGGGCGTGACGCCAGGAGATATTTTCGTCACGAAGGGACAGCTCCGCCTCGGGGTCCCGTCCCAAGGTAACGGATCGGTCAAGGCGCACTCGCGACCCGAGGTCCGGACCGACCACGACGACCACCCAGGGGGCGACGGCTTTACGAAGTTCGGTCTGAAGAGACGTGCGCAAGCTCTCTTCGCCGTCGTCAAAAGGCTTGGTCCGCACGGTGAGGCGTCCCGAACCATCGCGAGCGTTCGACATGGGAGGCGAAAGTAGCACCGGAGTCCGTTCGTGCCGCTAGGCTTGATGTCCCGCATGACGCCGCGTCTCCGAGCCGCTCCGCTTCCGACTCCGCTCCACGTGGTCCTCGTGGAGCCTGAAATCCCGCCTAACACTGGCAACATCGCGCGCCTTTGCGCCGCCACTGGCTCGCCTTTGCACCTGGTCGGCACCCTCGGATTTCGCATTGACGAGCATTCGGTGCGCCGTGCGGGCGTCGACTATTGGAACCTTGTCGTGGTGGTGCAGCACGTGGACTTCGCGCATTTCCTCCATGCGTTTTCAAAGGCGTCGCCGGACGGCAAGCTGCACCTGTTTTCAGGACTGTCGACCCGTTCCTACACCCACGCTGCGTACAGTCCGGGCGATGCGCTGGTGTTTGGACGCGAAAGTGTGGGACTTCCGTCCGAGCTCCTCGAGCGCTACGCCGATCGGACGGTGGCGATCCCGACGCTTGGAGCGGTGCGCTCACTGAACCTCGCCAATGCGGTGGGGATCGCTCTTTTTGAGGCGCTTCGGGGTTTGGGCACGTTCGAGACGACGTTCATGGGCTGACGATGTCGAGCCTAAAAAGCGACGACATCGCGCCTTTCGCGACTAGGCTCCCCCCCATGCTACCCCCCGACGAGCAGTACAACGCCCTGGTCCGCGAGATCGACGCCCACAACTACCGCTACTATGTCCTCGACGACCCCGCAATCGACGACCGCAGCTTCGACGCCCTCTTGCGACAGCTGCGCGACTTGGAAAACGCCCACCCGCACCTGCGCTCCCCAGACTCTCCCACCCAACGCGTCGGCGGCGAAGCTCGTGGAAATGCCACCAAGGTGCGCCATGCAGTTCGTATGTTCTCCCTCGATAACACCTACTCCTCCTTGGAGCTCGCCGAGTTTCACCGACGTCTGCTCGACAGCCTCGGCACCGTGCCTCGCTTTGCCGTCGAACCTAAACTGGATGGCGCCAGTGTCGAGGTCACCTATGCCTCGGGAAGGCTCCAGTTGGCGTCCACCCGCGGAGACGGTGACATCGGAGAGGACATCACCGCCAATCTCAGGACCATGCGCGGGATCCCCTCCCGTATTGCCTTCTTGGGCCCGGTCACGTTGCGCGGAGAGGTCCTTCTCTATCGCAAAGACCTGGAGATCCTCAACGCAGAACGGGAAACCCAAGGAGAAGAACCCTTTGCCAATCCCCGTAACGCTGCTGCAGGGTCCCTGCGCATGCTCGATCCAAGGGAGGTCGCCAAACGTCCGCTCCGTGTGCTCTTCTATCAGCTGGTCGAAGGCCCCTCCATGCACACAAGCCACTCGGAAAGCTTGGATTGGCTCGCGTCTTTAGGACTTCCTACACACCGTCGTCACAAGGTCGTGGAGTGGAGCGACGTGGCAGCGGCCATTGGAGAGATCGACAAGGCGAGAGCCACCTATCCGTTCGAGACGGACGGGGCCGTGATCAAGGTAGACGGCTACAGACAACAGGAGATCCTGGGGTTTACCTCGAAGTTTCCGCGTTGGGCCGTGGCGTACAAGTTCCAGGCGGAGCAGGCGGCAACACGCGTACGGAGCATCGTGGTGCAGGTCGGACGGACCGGAGCGGTCACTCCTGTCGCCGTGCTGGAGCCCGTGGAGCTTGCAGGAACTACTGTGTCGAGGGCGTCACTGCACAACGCCGATCAGATCGCGTTGCTCGATGTGCGCAACGGGGACCGGGTGTTCATCGAGAAGGCAGGGGAGGTGATTCCCCAGGTGGTGCGGGTCGATACAGCGGTGCGGGACGGAAGCGAGGAGCCGTTTGCCATGCCGCTTGTGTGTCCCGAGTGTGGGGCGTCGCTTGTGCGGCTGGAGGACGAGGCGGCAACACGCTGTCCGAACCGCGGGTGTGCGGCGCAGGTCAAGGGGCAGATTGTGTACTTTGCGCGTCGATTTGCCATGGACATCACGCATCTTGGAACCGCACTGGTAAGCCAGCTCGTCGACGAGGGGCTCGTGTCCGATGTGGCGGATCTGTATGCACTGACCGCGAAACAGATAGCGGAGCTGGAAAGGATGGGGGACAAGAGCGCTCAGAATGTGGTCGAGGGGATTCAAGCGTCGAGGCAGAGGCCACTGCATCGGCTGTTGTGCGGTCTAGGGATTCCTCAGGTAGGCCAGGTTGCGGCAAAGCAGCTTGCCGAGGAGGCTGGGACCTTGGCAACGTTGCTTGGGTGGAGCGAGTCTGAGGTTCGGGAGAAGGTGGGGAGCATTCACGGTTTTGGACCCAGGATGGTCGATTGCGTGGTGGCCTACGCGTTTGAGGAGAGGTCGCGGGGGCTGCTCGCGAAGCTTGACGCGTTGGGGGTGGGGATTGCGCAGCCAAAGCTGGCGGTATCGGCGACGGGCCCCTTGGCCGGGCTGCGCGTGTGTGTGACCGGAACCCTGTCGAAGAAGCGAGACGACGTGTTTATGTCGATACGGGCGGCGGGGGGCGAGGTGCATGACTCGGTAAAAAAGACGACTACGCATCTTGTAGCAGGCGACAAAACGGGCAAGAGCAAGCTTGATCAGGCCAAGAAGTACGGAACACGGGTGATCACCGAAGCCGAGCTCGACGCGTTGCTAGGCTGAGATTTCGCGCAGCTTGGTTCGGTCCAAACTGTAGAAATACGCTTGGAAGTCAGCCTCCAGAATCACCTTGATCCCCTCGCGTTCGACCATGGCGTCGACCGCACGCAGCGCATCGTGTGCGCGACGTCCGGGTCGGAAACCGTGCGAGCAGGAGAGAAAATCCTGCTCGTAGATGGCCTCCATTACTTCGCGCAACGCGCCCTGCACGATCTTGTCCTCGATACACGAGACCCGATCGGACGCGTTTTGCCCGGCGCCTTGGGGATGTGCACCCTACGGATCGGCTGATGCCGGTACGTACCGGCCTTCATCCGTTCGTGCAGATCCTTGAGATTCTCCTCGAGTTTCTGCCCGTACTGCTCCTTGGTGACATCATCCACGCCCACCGCCGCGTCGTTTCGGATGCGGCCGTAGGACTGTTCGAGCACCTGCAGGTCAAGCAGGTGCGCCAGCGAATTGAACCGCAGGTTCGGATCTTGTTTCGCCCTGTCCACTACCTTCGAAAGTCCTGGTGACATGGTGCCCTGAGTCTGCGCTCCAGTCATGTTTCCCCTCCGAAGTCCTGTTCCGCGCCAGCCGCCTTTGCTCGGGTCGAAGGAACGGACCGCAACGTCTCGACCTGCCGGACGTGAACTCAGCGTGGCGATGGCCAAGTCGCTACGCGATGAAGACTTCGCACGGGTCCTCGATCACCAAACCTCGCAGCGCAACGAAGCGGGACGTGCCATAGGGGTCCCTTCATCGCTCCGGCCTCTTCGGGCTCCGGTGCAAGCGACTGATACGCTGCATACGCAAGCTTGATCCCCCCAAGGTCTGCAATGTTCTCCCCCAGCGTCAGTTTGCCGTTGACCCGCAGGCCATCCAGAACCTCGTAGGCCGAAAACTGACGCTCCACACAAGACGCTCGCTTCTCGAACTCCTCATTTACCGCCGGACTCCACCAAACCGACAGCCCCCCGCGACCGTCGTACTGCCGCCCCTCATCGTCGAAGCCGTGGGTGATCTCGTGGCCAATGACCATCCCAATGGCCCCGTAGTTCATCGCGGCGCTCCTGCGCACGGAAAACATCGGCGCCTGGAGAATCCCCGCGGGAAATACGATCTCGTTCAGCGTCGCGGACTTAGTCACATGTGGGGAGCGCGGCCGCTCCACCCCACTCCCCCCAGCCGAAAACAGGGGGCACACAAGGTACGATGTGACTATCGCCAGCGTCGCCTCGTAATACGCGTTCACCGTCGGTGGGGTCATCTGCCACTCGTCTCGATCCACCGGTCGGCCGATCTTCCCTAGACGACGTCCAAGCTCGAACCCCTTCGCACGGGTGAGGTTCCGATAGTAGGAACCCCGTTCCACCTGACTCACCAAGTGTGGTTCCCTTCGATCTTTGTGCAGCGACGGCCCCAGGCGAATGGATAAACAGGCAAGTGGATCTAAGCGCCTATGCGGGCATGAGGCGGCGGTTTCGGGTCCGAACGAACGGGACAAGTCCCAGCAGCTTGCGGCTCGACGATGTCAACGTGCTCGCAGGGGCGTCGTGTTTGGCGATCGGGATGAGCACTGCGGCTTACGAGAACCCATAAACGCAGGACTCGGGTGCGACGAACTCCGCAGCCAGCTACGGGACGATGTGCTACCGTTCACCCATGGCCACGGTGCAGCAAGGCTCCGAACTCGAACGGAACACGTGGGCCATCGATTTGGTTGTGGAGCGATTTGCTGACCAGATGGAACGCAAGACGCGGAAGCGCATCGAAGATGCCAGCCAGGATGCAGAGGCCTTACGGCAATTCGTAACGGAAGTGGATGATATGATGTCCGTGATCCCCGAAGAGTTTCCGGACGCTTCCCTCTCTGGCGTGCGCCGACGTGTCCACGCGCTGTCGAAGCATGCAGAGGCCATCGAGCCAACCCTCCGCGACTTCGTATCGGAGCATGCCACGCTTCTAGACCAGACGACGGTTGATGGTGCCTTCGCGTTCTTCTCTCGGGTGCGCGAGCTGCGCGTGCGGGTCGAGTCCGCGTGGGCTATCAGTTCCAAGAAGCGGATTCGAAAGGCGTTCGAGGACAGCCTTGTCGCAAACCACGATCTGTTTGCCGAGCTTGCCAAACGGTGAACTTTTGCGAGATCTGCTTTCTGACCGTCGCCGACGTCGAAGAGCAGCATAATGCGATGCTCCGAGAATTCGGTGGTCTCGCAGGAATCCGGGATGCTGGTCTTCTTGAGTCTGCCGTAATGGCTCTCCAAAGCGGCTACAACAGCACCGTGTCCGAGCTTGCATCGGCGCTCGCGCACGGTCTTGCTCTCAACCATCCCTTTTTGGATGGCAACAAGCGAACCGCGCTAGGAGCAGCGGCAGCATTCCTGGGTGCGAACGGACTAGCCCCGGTATTCGACGCGTCATGGTTTGAAACGATGGTCGATGTGGCCCGAGGCGTCGTCTCGCGGAACGAACTCACGGCCCGATTCGCTGCTGCCATCGGCGGGGATGTGACTATCGACGGTTGATATCAGAATGGGAGCAAGCGACTCGGGGGTCTCTCTTCGCTGTCACCACTTGCGGACACAACCAGGGCAGGCGTACATCCCGGAGCCGTCATGAATACCAACGACCCGAATACTCCTCCCCCAGCCAACGACCCGAATGCTCCTCCCCCAGCGCAGTACGGTTCTCCGTACGGCTAGCCATATCATATCAGGGCTTGCCTGGCTCCTACGGATACGGCCAGCGCTACGGCGCTCCGCCGAAGAAGGGGTTCCCTCATATGATCTTCCTCTCCGGACTCGGGGGCTTGATCGTGCTCGGGGTGTTCATCGTATTCGTCGTGTCGTCGGCAAATAACGCGAAAAAGGCGCAAAGTACTTCCGCTGCGCCTTCCGCCGTGTCTCCGACCGCTGGGATTCAATCTCCTCGAGAACCAGCGGCATCACCAGCGGCGAGCGCTCCGCCCGCTGTGAGGGTAGAACACCCCATCGTCCGCCTCATCGCTCGGCTCCAGGCGAATCCGAACGCCATCAAGCCCTCACGAGTCGAGGAGTGGAAGGGGGACGAGAAGCTGAAAATCCCGCCTCGTCGCCATTTCTCTTATAACCACCCACGTGTCGATGGTTGCGACAAATTTAGCATCGGCCTGCGATTTCTTCGAACACCGACCGGAATTGACCAAACAGTTTGGGATGCCTCGATTGATGGAGAGGTCGACCCGCTAGCTCTTGGGACTCGTGTCAGCGTGGCATGGCAGGAGGAGCCTCGGAAGTGCGTGGGGGCCAGCGGGACGCTTGAGACAGGGAGCTGCGGGTTCGATTTGAATTGGTACCGCGTCGACGAAGGGACGCTGGCAGGCACGTATTACAGGACCGAGCCGGTGAGCGGACACCCCGATGTTCGCGGCCACGTTTCGCTCTTTTCAGACGCGATGCTTCGGAGGTATCGCGTCACGGGCTCGCGAATAGCCCCCTGACCGCATCCATCCTTCACCTTTGGCCGTGGCTTCTTGGGGGCCACGCGATGAAGGCTTCGCACGGGTCCTCGATCACCAAACCTCGCAGCGCAACGAAGCAGGACGTGCCATAGGGGTCCCTTCAGCGCATCCAAACGCCTTGGCAAACACTGGAAAGTTCGTCAGGGGCCCGTTCACCCGAAGACGCGGTGGCGCATGGGGATCGGTCGCCAGCCTCAAACGCACTGCGTTGCCCCGCAGCCCCTCCAGAACCTCGCAGGCCGAAAACTGACGCTCCACACAAGACGCTCGCTTCTCGAACTCCTCGTTTGCCGCCGGACTCCACCAAACTGACAGCCCCCCGCGACCGTCGTACTGCCGCCCCTCATCGTCGAAGCCGATGGCGAGTGAGGCGCTACCCGAACGGTTCCGGGTGGCTTCCGTGGGACCGCCGGGGACGAGCGCCTGGAGCGACGCGGTGTGCCGCATGGCAACGTGAGTGCTCACCAGATCGTGGGTATCCGCGATGACTCCAACAGTCGATGATCGGATGTCACCAGTATCGCCCCGTGCAAGACCGTCGACGACGCAATGATCCGGTCGGCCGGATCGCCATGTAGGCCAAGAGAAACGGAGAGCGGAGCGATTTCCGGCGTGATCGGGAGCACGGCCAGTGAGCGTGCTTCGACCACCAGCCGCAAGAAGCTTGCTACATCCGTTCCCGGAGCGAGGCGTTACCGTTCGACGAGCATTGCAATCTCCCAGAACGAGATGTCGCAGCAGGTGAGTTCGTGGGTGACGTCTGCGCGCGCAATGGCCCAGTTCGGTCTCGAGAGCCTTCGCCAAGCGATAGACCCCCTTGCCGACATCCGGAGCTTCGACCGCCGCAAAGTCCTTCAGGGCAGTCCGAGGTTTTCCAGCGCACAGGATCCGAAGACACGGCCGCGGCTTGGGCGGGGTGGCAAGACGGAACACATGACGGACGCAGCACCTTGCGTACACACTCGAGCACCGCTTGCGTGCTGGGAGCCTCGCTCATCACCTCGAAGGCCGTCGGCTGCGCCCCGAGACGAAACAAGAGGTCCGTCTGCACCGTGATGTTCGAATTGAAAACGAAGTACCCGTCCATCCGCTGCGCGTCCGGGCTCACTTCCTCTTCGGGCGAAAATGTGCCGAGCCCTTGGGCTTCGTGCTCGTGGATACACCTGGAATGGACGAGGACGAGGAGCGCCATGCGATTGCGACCAAAGAGATCGAACGCGCCGCTGCGGCCATGGCGCTGTCCGCCAAGATGGCGCTTGAAGGGGCACCCGACGCAGTGGCCCAGATCGGCGGGGACTAGGTAATCCAATGCCGCTCCGCCGTGAAGGGAATGTTGCCGCGTCGGTGCAATGGGCCCATCCCGGCGAAACATAGGGAAGAAATGTCGCTCTTTGGAGGGGCGCGGGCAAAGGAAAAGCGAGGGCTAGCGGAACGGTGTCGGGCGCGAAGGCGCGTAGGACGCGGACCTCATCTCATAAGCCCATCGGAGCAACGGACCGCAACGTCTCGACCTGTCGGAAGTGAACTTAGCGCGGCAATGGCCAAGTCGTCACGCGGGCCAAGTTGCTACGCGATGAAGACTTCGCACGGGTCCTCGATCACCAAACCTCGCAGCGCAACGAAGCAGGACGTGCCATAGGGGTCCCTTCAGCGCATGCAGGTTGATCCCGCGTGGATGCAGGTTGATCCCGCGTGGATGCAGCTTCACCCCGCGTGGATGCAGCTTCACCCCGCGTGCATGCGGAGCGATCCGGCGCACGCGAACAATAACCGCATGTCGATCCTCACGCCAATAAGCTGCCCAAGCTCGACGATCCGGCTTCGTAGGGTGTCGTCGGGCGGAAGGCGCAGGTGGTAGTCGCCAATTACCCTCGGAAGTAGCAAGCCTCGAAACTTCTCCGCAACCGCCTCCAGCAGATGACTTAGTTCCATCTGTTTTTCTCGAAGGTTCATGTCATGGGTTGCAAGCTCGTCGCGCGAAAATACCGCGCGTCCCAGCAAGCGCAGCCCCCGTTGACTGCAGAAAGGAGCTTTTCGGTGGTATTTTGCAGAGCTCCCGTTCGTGGGAGAGGCGCTCGTTCTTCTCGATGATCTTGTGGGCGTCTTTGGCGGCCTGGCGTTCGCGGGAGAGGTGCGGGCGATGAGGTGCGGGCGATGACGCATTCTTCGATGCAGACCTCATTGTCGGTGGCGGACAATCCCATCATCGGCCCGTTGCCAGTGCTAAGCTTGGCGTTCTCGGCCAGGTCTTTCTGAGACATTTCCTCGAGAGTCACGACGTCTCGTCTTCGTCGTCGCCATGCCGACCGTCGTCTGCCTGGATAGCCGGGGGGGGCCCGCCATAGGATACGTTGATCGTCACCCGAGCCCCCTCCGAGACGAAGTAGGCGTAAAAGTTGTTGTAGACTACAGAGTGGCCTCCGATGGAGATCTCGGGCCGTTCCAAGACCAAATCGGTCGGTTCGGCGTCCAGAGCCTTCGCTAGTTCAGCCAGGTGAGTCCCGTTTGGCATCCCTTTCCCCTTGAGCCACTCGGACAGGGTCGACGGAGCCACGCCTACGCGATCCGCAAGCTGCTTCTGCGAAATCTCCTCCAACGCCATAAGCTGCCTAACCTTTGGCACGTTTAGCAGCTGTCCTCTGTGCTTCATGTGGGCCGTCGTTAGCACAACCGGCCGCATCGATCCAAACACATCTGCCGCTCCTTTTGACCGCATGATGACTACCAAGCCAAGGAGGGACCCCGTCGGAGCGAATTGATCCCGCGTCTCAGAAGTTTACGATTCAGAAATTGGAGGATGAAGATGGAAGCAACTGCGCGTGTTCCTTTGTGTGCGAACTGGGCCAAGGCCTCGTGGATGGTTCGAGAAGTCCAGGGCAACTATAGCCCACAGACACAGAAGTGGTCCTGTATGGACGTCACCGCGGGATCGACCTGGTCGCGGACTGGCACGACAGGCCTCTTGGGTGGCGATCCCGACGAGGACAAAGACGACTAGCAACCCGCCAACAGTCAGGGGGACCGGAGCTCCCCCTGATCGTCCACATCCACATGGCTCTTTCGGCGTCTCCTCGCTCAAGCTTTTCCCGCACGCGGGATAGTCAGCGTGGAGTCGCATGTTATGTCCTACTTAGTAGTCTGACGCGCAGCCGGAGTGACATGGTTCACTTCGACTCCGCGGCTTCCCCAAAGTACCTCTCACCACCTGGGATGCCCATGAGTCTATCTTCGGTTCTCATTGTCACACAGCAACTTGACCCCCACGCAGATGCAGTAATTGACTACCTTGAGACAAGAGGGGTCGCGTGCCTCCGGCTGAACACCGCAGAACTGCTCCAAGACTACACGGTCTCTTGCGACCTCACCCAAGGGGAGGCGATCGAGATCTCCGATCGATGGGGAAGGACCGTCTCCACGGCAGGCTTGCGTGGTGCCTACTATCGCAAGCCTGTCCCCGTAGGCGCTCATCCCGAGGTGGCTGAGGGGGCGGCCGCCTTCTCCGCCTCCGAGGCAGAGGAATTCCTCCGCAACCTATACAACTGGCCCGGACTGCGCTGGGTCAACCATCCCCAGAGCATCAAGCGAGCACAGGTCAAACTGCCCCAACTGCTCCTCGCCACGCGCTTAGGCCTTCGAATCCCCCGAACACTGATTACCACCGATGTCGACCGAGCCCGAGCCTTTGTTCGAGCGTGCCCGAACGGAGCGCTGTGCAAGCCGCTCATTTCCACTGGCGTCGTGATTGACGGCACTCCGCTTCAAATCTGGTCGCACCGGCTCACGGACCCCGAGATAGACCAGGTACTCGATACCGTCGCCCTGGCCCCAACCCAGTTGCAAGAGTACGTTGAGAAGAAATACGAAGTGCGGGCAACCGTGATTGGAGCACAAGTGATGGCCGTCAAGATCGACTCCCAGAAAGTCGAGCGGGCTCACCACGACTGGCGACAGGTGGACCCCTTCACCATTCCACACGAACCACTCGTCCTTCCGACCGCTATTTCCTCTGCGCTCCTCGAGTTCACCCGCTCCTACGACCTACAATACTCGGCGTTCGATCTCATCTGCACTCCAGACGACGAGTTTGTGTTCCTCGAAAACAATCCCAATGGACAGTACTACTGGATTGAGCTTATAACGGGCATTCCAATGGCTGCGGCTGTCAGCGAGTTGCTCATCTCGTGAGCCGGTGTTGTCCTCGGAGCCGAGTGCGATCATGAGAATCTTGGCGGCAACGTGGAGGGTTCTGGGCCTCCTCCGGGCGACGCCCATGGCTCTTTTGGGGGCCATAGTGGCAACCGTCGCGTCCGCGATTCTGCCGTATTGCTATCTCGCTGCCTCAGGGAGCATACTGAACCGCCGAGTGTCCGAGCCGCAGGCTCCCGCTGCCTGGGCGGCGGGTGTCTTCGTGATGGCTTCCGTGTTGTCTCCAACTGCAAGCATCATTTTCGAGTACTGCTCCCGTCGCATGTGGCTTTTCCTCGACTTCTACTCGGAAACTGCCTTATGCAGAAAGCGAGTGGAGCTCCCGCTCGAAGTCGTCGAATCCCAGGAGGTGCAGGATCTACTCTCGCGTCTCTCTGCGAACGGCAACTGGCCGCTCCGCAACTTCGTCGACCGGTCGCTGCTGTTGATGGATTGCCTGCTTCAGACCTGCATCACCATCGCGATCGTCAGCGCGTCCACTTGGTGGGCAGTTCCGCTCCTTGCCGTGACAGCCATTCCGGAGTTTGCCCTCGAGTCTCGATATGGCAGCAACCATCGCACCGTGGGGCTGGCCCAAATGGACAGACAGCGGCGATTCTTCGCACTGCGCCAGCTGTTCTCTGACATTCAGTTCCTCCTGGAGACAGCCGTGCTCCGCTCGGCTCAATTCTTTGTCCGACGGCTGGAAACTCTTATGGACGAAATGGGCCGAGAGGAGCTGTCTCTGGAGCGGTGGCGCGCTGCCATGATGGTAGGCAGCGTGATCGTTTCTCAGATCGCCGTGGCGGTGCTCCTCCTTTCGTTTGTGAGATCCTTTTCCCAGGGAGACTGGTCACCGGGCCAGTTTCTTCTGAACTTATCCTCAGTGGCCGCACTCAGGGGATCGTTCTCCAGATTCTTTTCCAACATCGGACGACATCGACACGATGCTGAATACGTCTCGGACTTGTTTTCCGTGCTTGCTTTGACCCCCAGGGCCGAGGTGTCCAGCCTGCCGATGAGCGGGCCCGCGAGCGGCACCAGTTGTCTGATCGCACGAGACGTCTGGTTTTCGTACCCGTCACGACCCAACGTCGTTTGTGGACTGTCGCTCGCTGTAGGTCGCGCCGAAAAGGTCGCTATCGTTGGTGCCAACGGTTCCGGAAAGAGCACCCTGCTGAAGGTGCTTGCCGGTGCATACCTGCCTACCAAGGGACAGGTAGAAGCGCCGCTTGGAGGCAAGTTCGCTGCAGTCTTCCAGCAGCCTCCTGAGTACCATTTGTCGCTCGCGGAGGCTGTAGCGCTGGAGCCGTATCCCGACGTGGACCGGCTGCGAGATGTGCTAGAAACCGCTGGACTCAGGGAGTACGCCGAGGGACTTTCTGGGGGGTTGTTCCAGCAACTTGGATCCGGTTACGCCCAGGGGGCGGAGCTTTCGGTCGGGCAGTGGCAGCAGCTCGCCCTAGCGCGGGCGCTGTATCAGGACCCCCAAGTGCTCGTGCTCGACGAACCTACCGCGGCCATGAGCATCATTGCGGAACACCGTGTTTTTGGGGCGCTGGCTGCAAGAAAGGAGCTGGCGCTCATCTATTCGACCCATCGGTTCGCTCCTCTCTGCTTCGCGGACCGCGTCGTCGTCTTGAAAGCGGGACAGATCGTCGAGTCCGGAACCATGGAACAGTTGGTAGCGGCACGCGGCCATTTCGTGGAGCTGTTTCGAAACGAGCTCGTACATCGGGATTCCCCCGCACGGCGTTCCATTCCCCCTCTGGCGAAGTCATCGTAACGTAAGTAAGTCAAAGAGCTAGGTCAACTTCAAACGGAACCCATCAGTACGCCACCGCGGCAGGTTGCGCCCCAGCCTTCTTCTCCACAACGTCGTTGATCTTCACACTCACGATCTTCGAAACCCCAGGCTCCGGCATCGTCACGCCGTACAGTACATCCACTAGCTGCATGGTGCGCTTCACATGGGTGATCAGAATAAACTGAGACCGGTCCGTCATCGACCGCACCGCTTCGTTGTACCGTGCCACATTGGCTTCATCAAGCGGCGCATCAACCTCGTCGAGAATGCAGAACGGCGAAGGACGAATCTGAAACATCGCAAAAATCAGCGATACCGCCGTCAGTGCCTTCTCCCCGCCGCTCATTTGTTCGATCGAAGACAGCTTCATCTACTGGATCGCCTTCTCGAGGTCGCTCAGCGCCTGATCGAGATCTGCCTTTTGCTCCGAATAGAACGTAAAGCGCTTCTGCGCCTCGTCGTGCTCTCTCATTGCATCGAGGTTTACACTCCCCATGCGCTCAATAAGCTGCACAAGATCGGCGATCCGACTTCGCAGGGCGGCGTCAGGCGGAAGGCGCAGGTGGTAGTCGCCAATTACCCTCGGAAGCCGCAAGCCTCGAAACTTTTCCGCTACCCCCTCGAGCAGATGACTTAGCTCCATCTGTTTTTCTCGAAGGTTCATGTCATGGGTTGCAAGCTCGTCGCGTGACTGCTCCACCCGTGTTCGCAGATCCTTGCCCGTGCCTCGTCGAGCACTGCGCTTGCCTCGGCGCGCTCTTGTCCTGCTTCGTGGATCGCCATCGACAGGTCGTCCTGTTCCGCAGCCAGGATCTCTAGACGCTTGCGCACAGTCTCGAGCTGTACCTGCACCTGACGAAGTCGCTACGCGATGAAAACTTCGCACGGGTCCTCGATCACCACACCTCGCAGCGCAACGAAGCGGGACGCGCCATAGGGGTCCCTTCAGCGCATCCAAACGCCTTGGCAAACACTGGAAAGTTCGTTAGGGGCCCGTTCACCCGAAGACGCGGTGGCGCATGCGGATCGGTCGCCAGCCTCAAACGCACCGTCTCGGGCCTCTGCACCGAACACCACGCCTGCGCATACCCGATGAAAAACTGCTGCTCCGGTGTCATCGCCCCAGCCTCTTCGGGCTCCGCTGCAAGCGATCGATACGCCGCATACGCAATCTTGATCCCCCCAAGGTCTGCAATGTTCTCCCCCAGCGTCAGTTTGCCGTTGACCCGCAGCCCCTCCAGAACCTCGTAGGCCGAAAACTGACGCTCCACACAAGACGCTCGCTTCTCGAACTCCTCGTTTACCGCCGGACTCCACCAAACCGACAGCCCCCCGCGACCGTCGTACTGCCGCCCCTCATCGTCGAAGCCGTGCGTGATCTCGTGGCCAATGACCATCCCAATGGCCCCGTAGTTCATCGCGGCGCTCCTGCGCACAGAAAACATCGGCGCCTGCAGAATCCCCGCGGGAAATACGATCTCGTTCAGCGTCGCCTCGTAATACGCATTCACCGTCGGTGGCGTCATCTGCCACTCGCCTCGATCCACCGGTCGGCCGATCTTCCCGAGACGACGTCCAAGCTCGAACCCCTTCGCTCGGGTCAGGTTCCGATAGTAGGAGCCGCGGTCCACCTGCAACCCCTCGTAGCTGCGCCACCGATCGGGATACCCAATCTTGTTTCGCACAAGCGCCAGCTTCTCGAGGGCACGCGTGCGCGTCACCGCGTCCATCCACGAAAGCCCCGCCAGGTTCTTGCCCATCGCCCCCTCGATGCGACCCACCAGATCGAGCACCGCCGCTTTGCCCTGAGCCCCAAGCACCCGGTCGACAAAGGGACGTGCCAACGCCTCCCCCAACGCGTCATCCACCGCTCTCACGCACCTCTTGGCACGAGGAAGCTCCCGCGCCACGCCGGTCAGCACTCGACGCATGCGGAAGTCCTCGGCCACGAACGCCGCACCTAGCGCCGGAGCCGCCTGACTCACCAAGTGCCAGCGCAAATACGACCGCCACTCCGCCATCGGGACACTCGTCACAAGCTCGCCCACGGTCCTGAAGAACTCTGGCTGCGCCACGTTCAGCGGCAAGCTGCCGCTCACCCCGACCTCGTGCAGGTACCTGTCCCAGGCAAACGACGTCGAAAGCTCACGGAGCTTATCCCGCTCCATGGGGTTGTATATTTTCCTCGGGTCGCGAAGCTCCACGTTGCTCATGGACGCTCGCGCCAGCTTCGTTTCGAGCGACAAAATCGCAGCTGCCGCTTCTTTGGAATCCCGTTCCGTCGCCCCTGCAAGCACCAACATGCGCGCCACATGAGCCTCATATTCGGCCCGCAGCGCCTTTTTTTGATCGTCGAGGTAGTACTCGCGCTCCGGTAGCCCCAAGCCTCCCTGCCAGAGCACGCCGATCACCCGATCAACCTTTTTGACGTCGATCTGCGAGTCGATCGAAAACAGCGGAGACGCTCCAAGACGATGCAGATGCGCCACGGCGTGAGCCAACGTCGCCGTGTCCCTGACCTCGTCGACGACGCGCAGGTCGTCCACCACCGCCACCATCGCGTCGCGTCGCTCGGCCGACGCTTCGTCCATGCACGCCGCGTAGTAGTCGCCAAGGGGACGTGCGTAAGGCTCGCCGCTAGTCACGCCATCGCCACCCGCCGCATAACGTTCGAGGATCGCGCGAAGCACCGCCTCGTTTTCGTCGCGTAGCACGGAGAAACTTCGCGCCCAGCCCGCCTCTTCTTCGGGGATCACGGTCGCCTTGGTCCAGCCGCCGCATGCAAACTTGTAAAAGTCGTCGCAGGGCGAGACGGACCGATCGAGAGCCGCGTTGTCGACTCCTCCGGCGGCTCGGGCCTGCAAAGGCTTGGGGGGAACGACCGGAGCGCGCACGGCCTCGCCACAGCCAAGCGCTGAACCCGACGCCCTGGAACACCGGCTGGCGGGGATCCCCCGGCGCTCCGCTCCCGCCG
>CAITRH010000595.1 GCA_903894755.1 uncultured delta proteobacterium | reverse complement strand
GATCGTCTTCGAGAGAGGGGGGCTCGGAACCGCGGCTCGCCTCCCCCCTCGCTCGAAGACGATCGTCCTTGCCCGAATGGGCAAGGACGATGTCGAGGGAGAGGGGGGTTGGGGGGGTGAGGTCTGCCCCCCACCGGTTTCTTGAGGTATAGCGTCGCCCATCCCACCGATGCGTCGCCTCTTCCTGCTCCCTTTCGTCTCGTTCCTGGGCTGCAATGGCGGCTCTCCTCCCCCAGCCGTCGCCCCCACAGTCCCCGTGGACGCGTCATCACCCCCGATCGTCGCGCCGCCGCCTGACCCCGTCCCGTCCCTTCGCCCCCGCGGAACCCTCCACGGTGACCCCGTACGCATCGCAGCATCGGGACGTTCCCCGGAACGCTGGCTCGCGTTCGTCGGCACCCCCGAAATCGCCCGGGCCGCCTGGATCGTTGGGGAAACCCAAGACTCGCTCCGTCCCCTCGTCGGCTGGCCCGTCGGAGTCCGTGTGGTCGGTACCATCGTCCGTCCCACCGCCGTCTTCATCCTCCTCGAGACCGTCGCCCTCTTCGACCAGCCAGGCGCAATCCGTGGCGTCTGGGTCGAACCCACAGGCTCCGCCCCCCCTCCTGTCACCGTCCCCCTCGCCGGTGTCCGCGACCTCGCCGACCTCGAACAACGGCTCGCACTTCCTGTCCCGCCGCCCCCCACGCAGGCCGACGACGCCCTCGAAGAAGCGCTCCAAGCCGTTGCCTCCTCCGAAGCTGGCCTGACCCAGGGACTCGCCGAAGCCGGTGCGGAATTCTTCGACGTCTACCAGAGCCTCTTCTACCGCCGCATCGAACACCTCGACGCCGCCACCATCCCGTCGTCGCCCCAAAAGCAGCCCGTGTTCGAGCTCCTTCGCGAGGCCGTATCCGCCGACCAGTGCGTGCTCGACGTGTGCGAGTTGATGGGTTCCCATGGTCACGCGTTCGTGCGCTTCGTCGACGAGAAGGATCGCTGGGTCCTTCGCGCCATCGAGCGCGACGCGATGACCCCTGCTCGCAACGGGGGAGCTCCAAAACGTGTCCCGCGCTCCGACAGCACGACGTCGACCGAAGCCGTCTTGCGCGAGCAGGTTCTCACGGTGCGCGAGGTTCTCGGGCAGGCGCCGCTTGTCACGCTAGCCACGCAAGGCACGCCAGCGACCATCGGAGTGGCCCGCACCGACCTCCAATACGAAGGCCCCGCCGTGGTCGTGCAGGAGGGGGCCTACCAGCGCGTGTTCCCGTTGTCGTCCATGAGCATGGTGGCCCAGACGGTCCCCGACCCGCGCTTCGAGGCGCGCTTTGCCGACATCGACGGCGACGGGCGCACCGACGTGGTCTTGCGCGTCTTGGGCGCTACCTCGTTCACCCAAGTGCTTCTCGCCCCTCCTGCGACCGTGCAAGCGCGCGAGCTTCGCTCCGACGGTCCGACGGCGCTGGCGGTGTTTGGCGCTTCTGGAGTGGATGCGGCCGTGGAGGCGGCCCTTGCGATACCGACGCGTGGGGTTTCCCAGGCCGACGCGTGCAAGCTGCTTTCAGGGGCGCATTCGCTGGCTGGATTTCGCCGTGTCTCTTTGCCCGACGCCCGGGTGCTTCTATTTGCCGAACCGAGGCTCCCCACGTTCCGTCCCAAGGTCCTCGAGGCGTCGGCACTTCGAGCGGGCGACGTCACCGATGTTGGCAAGCGCTGCAAAGAGCTCCATTGCAGCGACAACCGCCCCTATTGCCGTCTCGACGATGGGGCCTACAGCGAGCACTACTGGTTTGCCTGGCAGGACGGGCGTCTTCGGCTCGCCGGAGCGGCGTTTTACCGAGGCTCTTGACTCGCCGGAAGACTCCGACGAGCGGAAGCGAACGCGATGCGCCGACCCAAGCACCGACCCCCCTCGCCCCCGAGGGTCATCACCGTGGTCAATCAAAAGGGGGGAGTCGGGAAAACCACCACGACTGTCAATCTAGGCGCCAGCGTAGCTGCCGCCGAACGTCGCACGCTCATCGTCGACATGGACCCTCAAGGGAACGCAAGCTCCGGCGTCGGGATCCGTCCCCGCATGGTCGAGCGCAGCGTGTACGACGTGCTCATCGGACGCGCCCAGTTGGCCGATGTGATCGTCAAGACCGACGTACCAAACCTTTGGGTCGCTCCAGCCACGCAGGACCTGGTGGCTGCGGAAATAGAGCTCGTCGATCATCCGGACCGTGCGACCAAGCTGCGCACAGTGCTCGACGCGTTCTTGGCAAAGGACCCGTTCGAATACGTCTTTGTCGATTGTCCTCCGTCTCTTGGACTGCTCACGGTCAACGCGTTGGTGGCGGCCAACCGTGTGTTGGTTCCACTGCAATGCGAGTACTACGCGCTCGAGGGGCTGACCCACTTGATGGCGACCATTGACCGGATCAAGAACGGGATGAATCCAAGGCTCGAAGTCGAGGGGATTGTGCTGACGATGTACGACAGCCGCAACAACCTTGCCAATCAGGTAGCCGAAGAGGTCAAGAAGCACTTCAGGGTATTCGAGTCGATCATTCCGCGCAACGTACGTCTTTCCGAGGCTCCGTCCCATGGCAAGCCCGCACTTCTTTACGATGTACAATCCAAAGGGGCGCAAGGGTATCTATTGTTAGCCAAAGAGCTTCTAGCGGCGGAGGGCAAGTGAGTGGAGAAAAGCGCCGGGCGCTAGGAAGGGGCCTAGATGCGCTTCTTCCGGCGGCTCCGACTCCGACTTATGGCGACAAGAGTATGTTTCTTTGCCCCCTCGAGCGCATTGTTCCACAGAAGGGACAACCCCGGCAGCATGTAGATCCAACAGCCCTCGACGAGCTGACCCAGTCGATACGAGACCACGGGCTCATCGAGCCGCTGGTGGTACGTCGCACGACCACCGCAGACAGTTTCGAGATCATTGCAGGGGAACGTCGTTGGAGAGCCTTGCAGAAAGCTGGGGTCCACGACGCGTTGGTGGTGGTGAAGGATGTTACCCCATCCCAGGCCTTCGAGCTGGCGCTGATTGAGAATGTCCAGCGCGAGGATCTGAATCCAGTGGAGCTGGCCGAAGCGCTCGACCGCCTTCTGAAAGAGCACGGCTACACACAAGAGGCGCTGGCCGCTCGTTTAGGAAAAGACCGGACCACGATCACCAACAGTCTACGTCTATTGAGGCTACCGCCGCTGGTGCGCTCCAAGGTGATCGTGGGGGAGCTGACCGAAGGGCATGCACGGGCGCTTTTGGGCGCTGCGGACAGCGGGCGGATCGAGGCATTGGCGGAGAAAGTGGTGCGCGGCAGGTTGTCTGTGAGGGCGACCGAAGCGCTGGTTCGGGCGGCGATGAAGCCGAAGTCCAAGGAGGAGGACCCCAAGGGCGAAGCCAAGAGCGCAGCGGTGAGGGATCTCGAAGCAAAGCTGACGGTGGCATTAGGGACCAAGGTTGAAGTCCGCGACACTGGAAATCGAGGAGAGATTGCGATCCCTTACCTGGATCTCGACCATTTGGATCGTTTGCTTGAGCGGCTGTTGCCTTCCGTGTAGGGCACTCTTCGGTCCCACGGTTGTATAGCGTCCGCGCCACACGGTCGATGT
>CAITRH010000594.1 GCA_903894755.1 uncultured delta proteobacterium | reverse complement strand
TCTCCTCCCCCCTCGCTCGAAGACAATCCTGCTTGCCCGAATGGGCAAGCGGAATGTCGAGGGAGAGGGGGGTTGGGGGGGTGAGGTCCGCGGAAGTCGAGGCAAAAGGGGCGTCTACATCCATTCCCACAGCGGGAATGACCCCGTACGCCGCTTCCAATGCATTCCCGCGGCGGGAACGATCCCGTTTCCAAACCCCGTAGCGTTCCCGCGGCGGGAATGGGTCGGTTTGCGTCGAACAAAGGTATTCCCGCCGCGGGAACGCTCTTGTTCGAGTCGAACACCACCCTTCCCGCTGCGGGAATCCCTCTGTCCGCGGCCACCGAAGCATTCCCGCCGCGGGAGTACCTCAGTCCACGGCCACCGAAGCATTCCCGCCGCGGGAATACCTTTGTTCGACGCAAACGGACCCATTCCCGCTCCAGGAACGCGATCAACCATCGATCCCGCCTTCGCGGCCCCACCCGAAATCTTGCGTTCGACGCTCCGGTTGCGATAGGGTGTGTCTTATGCCGCTCGCAACCGTTGACCCTCGGTCGTCCCTCGACGTTGCTCGTGAAGAGATCCTCTACACCCTTTCAAAAGTCGAAGCCAATGGCCACACCAGGCATTTCGCCGCTGGCTACGTGGCACTTCTGGCGAGATGGGAGGTCGTCGCCGCAAAAGAACGTGGGCTCAAGGACGCGATAACCCGCGCTCGCGCGGCGGTTGACGGGGCCGACGACGTTCTCGACGCGCTGGTTGACATGATCGTGCTTGCGATCTTGATCATTGTGAAAAACGATCGGACCGCCCCCTTGTGGGTTCAGTTTCTCAAGAACAAGACTCCCTCTCAGTTCAAGAGGCCGGTGCCGAGACGGAGCTGACGGCGTTCCGACTTACTGGCGAGCGGATGGCACTTTTCGATGCGATCAATGCGCAGCGCAACTCCGATTATGGGGAGATAGGCAAGCTACCGTTTACGTTGCCAGCGGAGGGGCTGCCGAAGAACTTCGGTGACGCCTTCTTTTTGCATGATTCAAACAAGCCAAGGGCAGTCACGACCGTTGCAGTCACGAAGCGGGTGCAGGGACTCCTGGACGACACGCAGACTGCCAAGAAGGACCTCGACAGGATTTTCGCCGCGGAGCGCATTGAAGCAGCGATCGAGTCTGGTACCGCGGTGATGGAGCTTGCGAAGAAGGCTGTCGATGCAGTGCAGGGGCTTGCTGACGGGCTGAAGGCGATGAAGAAGTAGGGGGGGGTTTAAACCGCGTCCATCTCCTCGGCGGTGAGTCCGAGGAGCAGCGCTGTTTCTTCGCGCGAATAGCCCGTGGCCAGAAGGTTGCGTACGGCGTCCTTCGTGGCTTCCTTCCGTCCCTGGTTGAGCCCCTCGTTGTGCCCTTCGGCACGCGCCTGCGCGATGATGCGGCGGTAAAACGGGCTCTGAAACTCGTAATGTGTTTCCATTCTTGCCTCCAATTTCTTCCTCAGGACATAATTAGCCTGGACCGCCGCCCACGCAACGTCCTCGTAGATCGGTAGCACGTTGCCTTCTGCGTCATCCACCGCTTGCGCGAATGCATCGAGAAGAGCCTCCGCTTGCGTTTTCCGACCGTGCGCCACCAATGCAAGCAGCACCATCTCCACGCTGGCGTTCTCGTAATCGGCTGCCTCCAAGGGGAGCTCCTCGGGACCGATCACCCAGGGCACCAGAATCCAACCTGGATGGCCCAGCGCGATCTTGCCACGTGCCCAAGCGGCCACACTCGGACTGGGCGCAATGACAACAAGAAACACCTTGGCATGAAGACGTCCCGCTAGACTCGCCAGGAACTCGGGCCAGCGGTAAAACTTGTCTTCGTCGACGTCGAGCTGAACTTCCACGACCATCGCACATGGGCGGTCTTTCCGATCGCTATAACGCAGCACAAGGTCGGCCCGGCGTTCTGTGGGATCCACGCTTCCCAGGTCCGCCTCCATCACCGTAAGGTTTCTTGCTGCAGGAGGCCTCCTCCCCGCTCCGCGAACCAGTTCGAACGCCAACTTCGGGCGATTGCGAAACGCTGTCACTAGACCTTCATGGGTTGCTGAGGGCATGACCGCATCCATTGCAGCGCACGTGCCGCAAGGAACTGTGGAGATTTCCGAGGCGACCTTGCGGCCCTGGGTGGCCAGGACAGATTTGCCCTGTCCCCGGACACCCTCCTTCGCCGCATGGTCATGCCGAGCGCCAGTGTGGCAAGCAGCCCACAGCGAGCACGCAGCACGCCACGGACATCGGAGGACGCTCAACCCGCGAGTTCAAGGGCAAGTCCCCAACGCACCCCGCGATCGGACATGCGCACCGTCGACGCCCCCGCACGGTCAAGAAGCGCCAGTGCCACAAGCCCCCCCGCCACGATCACGTCCGCACGCTTCGGCTCGAGCCCAGGGACCCCACGACGCGCCCCAAGCTCCATCGCCCCAAGCTCGGTCACCACGCGACGCAGCGTTGCCACTGGAAAACGAGCTCCATGCACCCGCGCGCCATCATAAGGAGTCAACCCCAACGCCACAGCCGCAAGCGTCGTCACAGTCCCCGCGATCCCGACGGGCTCCTTGCCCACCAGCGTGTCGCCAAGCGGCGCAAACACACGGCGCGCTTCTTCCGTCACCAGCGCGAGCTCGTCGGAGCTCGGCGGGTCACTGCGGATATATCGCTCCGTAAGGCGCACACTCCCCACATCGAAGCTGTGCGCGAACGCCATGGACTCAATCTGTCCGCCCGCGCCCGCACCCCCACCAAGCGTCCCGCGAACCACCTCCGTGCTCCCCCCCCCAACGTCGAACACGACGTGCTCGCCCGTCGCGTCGAGCCCCGACAGAGCCCCCAAGAACGTGAGACGCGCTTCCTCATCGCCAGAAATGACCCGCGCCTCAACCCCAAAAGCGTTGCGAACATGCGCCCGAATTCCTTCGCCCCCGGACGCGTCCCGCATCGCACTGGTCGCCACGACGCCTACCCGCGCAACTCCCAGTTCTTTTACAAGGGCTGCGTACGTGTCGAGACACGCCACCGTGCGCTCGATGGCTGCGGGGGCAAGTGTACGGGTTCGGTCGACCCCTTCGCCAAGTCGCGTGATGGTGGCGCGCTCGGCGAGGGGACTAAGACCTGCGTCCGTAGTTTCGGCGATCAGCAGGAGTACCGTATTGGTGCCGATGTCGAGCGTGGCGACGCGCATGGGGATGGACTATTCGCCGAGCTTCTCGAGACTGTTGAGGAGCTCCTCGACGTTGGGCTGAAGTACGAGCTCGACGCGGCGGTTTTTGCGCATTTCGTCGGCGCTCTGCTTCTCGTCGGTCCCGACGAGCGGCGCGTATTTGCTGTACCCTGCCGCGGACCAGCGGTGAGGATTGAGCCCGCCTCCACCGCCAGGTCCCCCTGGCTGCCCAGCGCGCCTGTCGGCGGTTGTAAGGTAAACCACGACGGTACGGGCGCGGGCGACCGAAAGGCCCCAGTTGTCGCGCCAAGGACCAGGGCCGTATTCCTGATTGTCGGTGTGTCCGGCTACCTGGAAATTACGGCTGGCAAGGCCCTGGTCGTTGCGAATGACATCGGCCACCTGACCGAGAATGCGCTTGCCCTCGGGCTTGAGGACCTCCACGCCGGAATCGAAAAGTACGTCGCCTGGAAGACTGATGATCATTCGTCCATCGCGGACGATCACGTCGATACCTTTGGCCTTGAGCTGCTGGAGCTTTTCCTTGAGGGCGCGAAACCTGGCCTTCGCTTCTTCGAGCAGCGCTAGTTTGCGCTCCATCGCAGTGCGACGAGCCGCTTCTTCGGCGTTTTGTGATTGCTGCAGGCCGAGGTCCTGACGCAATTTCTCAATCTCGTCTTGCGCCTTTTTGAGGTCGTCCTTGGCTTTCTCGTGGGCCAGTTTGGCGGCTTTGAGCTCGGCCGAGCGGGCGTCGATCTCGCGTTGCTTGGCTCCCATTTCCTCATCGCTGTGGCCGCAGCCGATAAGGACCGGCGCACCCAGTAGGCCGGCGAGAAGCGGAAGATAGAAAAGTCGCATCGTGGTGGTCTCCTCGGTTTCGTCGAACGGGCAGGACCGTAATGGCGCATCGGAAAATCGTCAAGCGCGCGGCCGAAAAGACCAAAACCACGTCCAGATCGAGACCCGCAGGCCAAAACGGAGGTTGGCGGGAATGGCGGGTTTCGAGATGGGCGTGGTTTATCAGTGGCCTAGGGTGCCATCCGCATCCAGGTATTCCGCGTAGTACTGCTGGGCGCACTCTGGGCACAGGCCGTGGCTAAACTGCGCCTCCGAGTGGTTCGTGATGTAGCGCTCGACGCTTTGCCAATAGCCGTGGTCGTCGCGGATATTTTTGCAGTGCGCACAAATGGGGACAAGTCCGCGGAGGGTCTTGATGGTCGACAGGGCCTCTTCGAGCTCGCGGTTTCGGGCCTGAAGGGTCTCGTTGAGATGGCGTAGACCCATGATGTCGTTGAAACGGGAGCGCGCGATGACGATGGCACGGTCGATCTCGTGGGCTCGGGGAGGCTTGACGAGGTAGGCGCCTGCGCCCGCACGGCTTGCCTTTTCAAGGAGCTCCGGGGTTTCGTAGGCGGTCAGAATCACCACCGGCGTCGGACAGGTCTCGGTTATGCGCCTCGTGATCTCGATGCCGTCGAAGTCAGGAAGTGCCACATCCATGAGGACCACGTCGGGCTTGAGCAACGCCACCGCTTCCATAGCCTCCAAGCCGCAAGACGCCTCACCGGCCACCGTATAGCCCGCCTGCTCGAGGACACTGTGGACCATCTCGCAGACAAGCACGTCGTCTTCGACAATCAGAACGCGCGCTGAAAGTAACTTCTGCATCTTGTGTCTATATGGGGCAGTGAGGTCGAAAGTAAACAACGGCCCGCTAAGTTCCGGGGGGCCGACCGCGACACCCGCGACCCAGGGTTACCACCCTGGGTCGATGCTCTCCTACCGATCGCGCGATAGCGCACGCCGAGGGGCGAGAGTCCCAGCAACAAAGCGTTTGAGCACTGGAGAGACGTTGGCCGGCGTGTTGTCATCCCATTCGTCCGCGCTGATGGCGTCAATAGGGGTCAGGGACGGGCCCAGGAGAAAGAACCAAGGAAGGTTCGGGCGCGTCAGTCCGAGAGGTCCGAGCTCGTCGGCAAACACCTGGGCGTCGATGCGGACAATAACCGTGGTGCTGGCAAGAGCGTTCTGAAGCTCCACATCGGTCAGCGCACGTGCGACTTCGAGCGACGCCTCGTCCCCAGGAGCCATCGTGGTGACAAGCATCGTCTTTTCCTGCTTACGTATCCGCGCAGCCTGTTCGGCAAGCTGGACTCGTAGAGGGCGCCCCGCAGTCAGGTCGATCACCTTCAAGCGCGAGTAACTCGATGCCAGAGGGAGCGGCGCTGTCGGGGACGATACGATCGCACTGGTCGTCGGTGGCGTCGGGTACGATGGCCCAGGGGTGTGTTTGTGGTGACTCGAACTGACAATGGTCGCAATCAGGATTCCAATTTGCCCCAAAAATAGAAAAAGCCCGATGCTCCCCGTGATGATCCCGGCGAGGGCCGTTCCGCTCCCTCCGAGTGCCCCTCCGGACCGCTGGATATCCCGTCTTGCAAGCACTCCAAGCACGATGGCGGGGATTGCCGTGAAGAGACCTCCATAGCAGCAGCCGCCAACAATGCTGAAAATGCCAAGTCCAAGAGACCAGCCCGCTTTGCCTTCCGTCGGCTGGAACCCGGGCTGAAACCCGGAGCCCCCCGTAAAATGAGGAGGCACGGCAGGAGGGCCGTAAGGGCTATGCACGCCGCAACACCACGGCGGACGCGTTCGCGTAATAGCCAAGGCTCGTGACCAGCACCGTGTCGACGTGGTCTGGCGCGGGACCCGACACGATAGGCGCCACAGGAGCCCCCTCGAACCACGCCAAGACTGCCGCTATCCCAAACGCTCCCGACGCTCCCAGGGTTTCCCCAAAGATCGCCTTGGGCGCCGCTAGGGTCACGCGATCTCCCAACACGTTGCACAGTGCCTTGCGCTCCGCGTCGTCGTAGGCTCCGAGCCCCGAAAGCCCCGAAGCCACAAGGTCCACCGACGACACCCCCGCGTCGTCTAGCGCCCCGCGGACCGCTCGTTCAAGCGCCTCACTCGATGCCATCAACACATTCGCCCCCTTGGAAGGGACAAACGCCGTTGCAGCCCCCACGATGTGCCCAAGCACGCGTTTGACACGAGTTGCACCAGGAAGCTCCAGTACCAGGATCGCTGCCCCTTCCCCCAGCCAAGGCGCCCCCCTCATGGTTCCGAGACGCTCGAAAGCCGCACACAGAAGCTCGCTCATCGCTTCCATGCCCCCCAGTGCAACCGCATCGGCTCGTCCAGCACGCAGGAAGATCTCCGCGGACACAACCGCGTCAAGCGCCCCCGTGTTGCCATTGGCCACGGCAACATTGAAGGCGCGCAGGTCCTCCCAGATGCTGGTGTACCCCGCCGCACTGTTGTGGACCGTGTTGGGAAACTTCGCCGGATTGACGTAACGCGGGTCCTCGAGGGTCGCGAC
>CAITRH010000593.1 GCA_903894755.1 uncultured delta proteobacterium | reverse complement strand
GTGAGCAATAGATGCGGTGACCGTTGGACAGCTCGTAGCGGTCTCCCTCGCGAAGGTCGGAAAGGTCATAAGGACCGGGCAAGTCGGTTCGGTAATTGGGATCGGCCATGGCAAGGTGCTAGCGCCGTCTGAGACTTGGTGCAACTTCGCCAGCCGTGTCGTCTCCGACGCGCTCCCGGGCTCCAGGCAGCTGAAGGCAGGACGCCCGGAAACTCATTTGGGGTGACCAGCACCGCTTTGTTTCCGCTCTTCTTCGTTTCCGCTCTTCTTCTCGAACTCCACCATCGCCCGATCGAAGAGCCTCTGCGCCTCCGCCTTCTCTCCCATTTGCTTGGCCAAAAGCCCCGCCTGAAACAGCGGGTTCAACCCGCGCGCTGCAGCTTCGACGCGCGTGCTTGCGCGTTCAGCCCGCGTGCATGCGGATTGAAGTTGCGCGCGCAAACAACAACCGCAGGTCGACGCAGGATCAGAAATGCGCGCGGTAAATGTGCAAAACTAAACCCATTTTAAATAGTAGGTCCGAACCGCGATCCAGGGCTCCCCGGCGAGAAACCGGCGAATTGAGAAGGAGGAACGCGATCGCAGCACCACTTGAACCGGGCGCAAACGGCTTATTTCGTGGCCATGCGGTCGCGAAGTGTCGCAACCCCTTGCCGTGCGTGGGAGCGGCCCCTAAGTCACGACCGCCGGTCACTTTCCTCCCCACGTTTGCATTGGCATGGTTGGGGTCGAGTTTTCGGTGCAGTTGGGGTGAGTCTGCGTGGTGCCGATGAGACGCAACATGCACAACACGATGAAGCTGAATGGGTAATCGCGGGTCGCATGCAAATATTCCCTCGTTCCATCAATAAGCTTCCGCCTCTAGCGGGGGCAGGCGCTGCGCTCGGACTTCCGGGCGTAGTATTCGTGGTTTGGTATTTCTTTTCGCCTTTATTTACCCAGGTCGGGTATGCGCCAAAGCAACCGGTACTTTATAGTCATCGGATGCACGCGGGCCAATACGGCATCGATTGCCGTTACTGCCATGCGAACGTGGAGCGTTCCGCCGTTGCGATGGTGCCGCCAACGCAGACCTGCATGAATTGCCACGCGGCGATCATGACAGCGTCCGCGAAGCTGCAGCCGATACGCGACGCCTGGAAAAGTGGGGCGGCGGTCGAGTGGGTTCGCATCCACAAGCTTCCCGACCACGCGTACTTCGACCATAGCGTCCATGTGAGCGCCGGGGTCGGATGTTCGGAGTGTCACGGGCGCATCGATCAAATGGAGGTGGTACGTCAGCAGCAGCCGCTCAGCATGGGGTGGTGTCTAGAGTGCCATCGCGACGTGAAGCAGAAGCAAGGGGCGTCGCTCAAACTTCGTCCAGTCTCCCAGATCACCAACATGGAATGGCAGCGCAATCCGAATGAGCCCGTGAAACCGCCGCGCGAGCTCAATCCGCCGGAGAACTGCACGGGGTGCCACCGATGAGCAAGCGAGAAGACACGCAGGGGAGCTGCGGCGACGAGTTCCCGCCGGATTACCTGACCACGCCTCCGTCCGACGACGCAGCGGCGCTTGGGCGGCGCGGGTTCATGGGCTTTGTGACTGCAGCGATGGCTCTGGTGGGGGCAGAGGGATGCCGTCGGCCAGTAGAGAAAGTGGTTCCTTACCAGAAGCTTCCCGAGCAAGTGATCCCTGGGGTGGCTTCCCACTATGCGACGGTGTACGCACGTCGAGGGGACGCGGTGGGGCTTCTGGTGGAGACCCACGAGGGACGTCCCACAAAGATAGAGGGCAATCCGCAGCATCCATCGAGCCTGGGGGCGACCGATTTATTGACGCAGGCGTCGATTCTAGACCTGTACGACATGGACCGGTCGCGTACACCAAAGAGCGGGAAGAAAGCCGCGAGCTGGGCGGACTTCGAGGCGGCCCTGAAGGCTGGCAAGTTCGAGGCTGACCAGGGGGCGAAGTTGCATGTGCTGCTTACGCCAACGAATTCGCCGTCGGTGGTGCGTCTGCGAGGGCTGATCAAGGCGCGGCTTCCGAAGGCGACCTTTCGAGCGTACAGTCCGATCCACGAAGGCAACATAAGGCAGGGGGCCAAGCTCGCGTACGGCGCGGTGATCCAGCCCGTGTTTGCCTACGACAAGGCCGGGGTGGTGTTGTCTCTTGACTGCGACTTCTTGCAGACCGAGGCAGGATCGGTACGGGCAAACAAAGGATTTGCAACGGGGCGTCGTCCAGTTGTCGGGGCTCCGATGAACCGCCTGTATGTGGTGGAGCCGACGCTGACCACGACGGGGGCAGCGGCCGACCACCGGGTTCGCGTAGCTGCGACCGATGTAGAGCGAGTTGCGTTGGCTTTGGCTGCGCATATTGCGGCGTTGCGAGTGCCACTTGGGCCTCTTGGGACGGCGGCGGACAAGCTGGCCAAGTTGGGGGTGGGCGACGCAGCGATCTCGGAGAAGTGGCTCAAGGCGGTCGCCAAGGACCTGGTGAACAACCGGGGGCGAGCGTTGATTGTTGCGGGGTCCAGACAGCCGGCGCGGGTGCACGCATTGGTGCATGCGCTCAACGAGGCGCTGGGAAACGCTGGGCAGACGGTAACTTTTGCTTCTGTGCTGGACCCGGAGGAAGCGGATCCTATTGCAGACATTGCGGCGCTTGCCAAGGACATGGCGGACGGCAAGGTGGGGACGCTGCTGATACTGGGCGGCAATCCTGTCTACGATGCGCCTGCGGACCTGAAGTTTGCCGAGGCTCTTGCGAAGGTGCAGGTGAGTGTGCATCTCGCGATGTCGGAGGATGAGACGGGGGAGCGTTGCACGTGGCAACTTCCGAGGGCCCACGAATACGAGGCATGGGGCGACCAACGGGCGCTGGATGGGACTGTGAGTGTACAGCAGCCGCTGATCACGCCGCTGTTTGACGGGCGGAGCGAGATTGAGGTTTTGTCACTGCTGACAGCGGGGCAAGAGAGCACGGGCTACGACATTGTGCGGGCGACAGTTAGGGCCGATCTTCTTGCCGCACACGGGCTGAGCGCCTGCGGAGCGGCGGGGGTGGATGGCAAGGTTGACTGCAGGGATGTGCAAGACAACAAGGTTCCTTTCCGCGTAGCAGATCTCGACAGGGACTGGAAGCGGGCGTTAGCGGAGGGGGTGGTACGTCGCGGAGTACCTAGTGGCCCACGCGGTTCGGTTCGGATGGCAGATGTGGCGGCAGCGTTCGAGAAGAGCTCTACGTCAGCACCTGTGAGCAAAGACAGCCTTGAGGTTGTGTTTGTGCCTTGCAGCAAGTTGTTCGACGGGCGTCATGCGAACAACGTGTGGCTCCAGGAGCTTCCCGACCCCATTACGAAGCTCGTTTGGGACAATGCGGCGCTTGTTTCACCGAAGACTGCGAAGGAGCTTGGTCTCAAGAACGGCGATGTGGTCAAGCTGACGCGAGGTGAGCGGTCGATTTCCGTTGGGGTTTGGTTGAATCCGGGGCAGGCGAACAATTCGGTTGCGATAGCACTGGGATGGGGACGCAAGAAGGCGGGGAGGATTGGGAACGGCAAGGGGTTTGACGCCTATCCTTTACGGACGACGGATGCAGCACATGTAGCGACTGGGGTAAAGCTGTCGAAGGAGGGGAGCTACGACTTTGCGGTGACCCAGGAGCATGCGAGCATGGAGCATCGTCCCCTTGCACGCGAGACGACGTGGGCTGATTTTCAGCAGCATTCGAACTTTGCGGAGCTGCAGGAGCCTACGCCGCGTCTTTTGCCGCTATGGACCCCACAAGATTACAGCAAGGGGAACCAGTGGGGGCTGATCATCGACCTGAATGCCTGCACGGGGTGCAGTGCATGCACGGTGGCGTGTCAGGCGGAGAACAACGTGGCTGTGGTGGGCAAAGTAGAGGTAGCGCGCGGCAGGGAGATGACCTGGCTTCGCATTGACCGTTACTATGTGACCGAGGAGCACGGGTCGTTGCAGCAGAGGACCGGGGCGACGGAGGAGGATCCACTGGTGGTGCATCAGCCCATCGGGTGTGTCCATTGCGAGAACGCGCCTTGCGAGAACGTGTGTCCGGTCAATGCGACGACGCACAGTCCTGAGGGGCTGAACGAGATGGCGTACAACCGCTGCATTGGGACGCGATATTGCGCCAACAACTGCCCGTACAAGGTGCGTAGGTTCAACTATTTGAACTGGCACAACGATGGGGTTTGGGCGAAGGACGGCAATGTACCGGACGTTCACCAGATGCAGCACAATCCGAATGTTACGGTGCGTTTCCGCGGGGTGATGGAGAAGTGCACGTATTGTGTGCAGCGGATCCAGAAGGCAAAGATTGTGGCGAAGCGCGAGAACCGGGTGATCCGAGATGGCGAGGTAGTGGTAGCGTGCCAGCAGGCGTGTCCGGCCGATGCCATTGTTTTTGGGGATCTGAACGATCCACAGAGTCGGGTTGCGAGGGCGATGAAGGATCCGCGGCGCTACGCGCTGCTAGGTGAGATCGGGACCAAACCGCGCACGACGTACCTCGGCAAGGTTCGCAATCCCAATCCGGAGATCGTCTGATGGCGTACTATGAACCGATCAGGGAGCTGGACGAAGCGCCGCTCATCGAGCCAGGCAGCAGGCTCCACGACATTACCGAGGACATTAGTCGTGTGTCCGAGACGAAGGCGCCACCTGGATGGTGGATAGCGTTCTCGTTAGCGCTGTGCGGCGTGGGACTGTTTGTGGCGAGCGTTGGCTACCTGTTTTGGCGTGGGATAGGAGTTTGGGGCAACTCAGCGCCGGTGTACTGGGCGTGGGACATCACGAACTTTGTGTGGTGGGTTGGCATTGGGCACGCAGGAACGCTGATATCGGCGGTGTTGTTTCTGTTTCGGCAGAAGTGGCGGACTGCGATCAATCGTTTTGCCGAGGCGATGACCATTTTTGCGGTCATCTGCGCTCTGATTTTTCCAGGGATCCATGTAGGGCGACCGTGGCTGCTCTTTTACGTGTTCCCGATACCGAACCAGATGTCGATCTGGCCGAATTTCAAGAGTCCGCTGTTGTGGGACGTGTTTGCGGTGAGCACGTACTTCACGGTCTCACTGATGTTTTGGTTTGTCGGGTTGATCCCTGACATTGCGACATTGCGAGATCGGTCAGCGGGGAAGATACGGCGGACGGTGTACGGGGTTCTTGCACTTGGATGGCGCGGGTCGAACCGTCATTGGCAGAACTACGAGCGGGCGTACATGATATTGGCGGCCATTTCGACGCCGCTGGTGTTGTCGGTACACAGCGTAGTGTCCTTTGACTTTGCGACATCGGTAATACCTGGCTGGCACACGACGATATTCCCCCCCTACTTCGTTGCAGGGGCGATCTTCTCGGGATTTGCGATGGTGATGACGGTGCTTCTTATTGCACGCACCGTGTTCAAGCTGCATCGGGTGGTGCTGATGCGCCATCTCGAGTTGATGTGCAAGGTTATTCTGACCACCGGGATGTTGGTGGGGTACGCGTACGGGATGGAGTTTTTCGTGGCGTGGTACTCTGGCAACGAGTACGAGCGCTACGTCTTTGTAAACCGGGCGTTTGGGCCGTATGCGTGGGCCTATTGGACGATGGTTGGGTGCAACGTACTTACGCCGCAGGTGTTCTGGTTCAAGAGCATGCGGCAGAGTATCCCCGTGATGTTTGTGGTATCGATACTGGTGAACATTGGGATGTGGTTTGAGCGCTTCGTGATCATTGTGACGTCGCTCCACCGTGATTTCCTCCCCTCGTCGTGGGGCATGTTTAGTCCGACGGTGATCGATCTTACGACCTACATTGGGACCATCGGGGTGTTTTTCACGCTGTTCCTACTTTTCATGCGGTGGCTTCCCATGGTGGCGATGGCGGAGGTGAAGGGGACCATGGCGCAGGCGGATCCGCACTATCATGAGCCGTCCGAGCATGGGCATCATGCTCATGAGGTGCACAAGGCGCATGGGGATGCAAGCGCTCCTTCCAAGGGACTTGCTCCGGAGGGGGCCTAGGCCATGTTGACCAAAGCAGACACGAGGGTTGTGGAAGGTCCGCCGAAGCGTGTGGCATTGCTTTTAGCGGAGTACGACACAGCTGCGGAGGTGATGCATGCAGCGGAGAGGGTGCGGGACGCTGGGTACAGCAAGTGGGACACGCACACGCCGTTTCCGATTCACGGGATGGACCGTGCGATGGGGCTTGCGGACTCCCGGCTTGGGTGGATCGTGCTCTGTGGAGCGCTGACCGGGCTTACGGCGGCCTTTACGATGATGTACTGGATGAACGGTGTGGACTATCGGATTGTCATTGGAGGCAAGCCGCCCGACACGATACCGTCCATGGTGCCGGTGCTCTTTGAGCTGACCATATTGTTTTCCGCGTTTGCGGCGGTGTTTGGGATGTTCTACATGAACAAGCTTCCCAGGCACAACCACCCGGTATTTGAGTCGGACCGATTTGCGAAGGCGACGGACGACAAGTTTTTCCTGTCGATCGAGTCGGATGATCCGAGGTTTGACCTGAAGGCGACGCGGAAGCTTTTGGTTGCTTCGCATGCGACGCAGGTTGAAGTTGTGGAAGAGGAGGAAGAGTAGTGGGCAGCAAACACCGGTTCGAGCGTCAAGGCGGCCTTGCGCTGATTGCGCTGATGGGCCCGCTTGCTGTGGCTGTCCTCGGTTGTCGTGGGGAGGTGAGTGAGGACCCGCCGATCCTTCCTATCCGCAACATGTACGATCAGGAGCGATTGAATCCGCAGTCGTACACAGAGTTTTTTGCTGACAAGCGAACCATGCGCAATCCTGTGGCAGGGACCCAGTCGCGGGAGTTTTACGAGCCCAGCGAGGAGATTGCGACGGGCTGGCGGGACGACAATCTTGGGTATGTGATGACTCTCCCGGTGGCTGTTGTGCAGCGGACTGGGGGGATGATGACGATGTTGGGACGCGGGCAGGAGCGTTACGGGATTTACTGTGGTCCGTGTCACGACGCCACGGGTGGGGGCAAGGGGATGGTGGCGAAAGCGCCCAACGGGTTCCCGCCGCTTCCATCGTTTCACGACGCGCGGCTTAGGCAGATGCCTGACGGGCAGGTGTTTGCGACGATAAGCAACGGAGTGCGCAACATGCCAGCGTACTCTGCGCAGATACCGGTATCAGACCGCTGGGCTATTGTCGCCTATGTTCGGGCGCTTCAACTCAGTCAAGCCTCTTTCACGGAGCCGAACAAGTGAGCTCAATGCATGCCGTCGTAGACCGTTCCGACTACCGCATCAAGCCTGACTCGGTGTGGTCGGGGCTTTGGAAAAAGACTGCAGCGCTGGGGATTGTCGGGCTTGTGGTGTCTGCAGTGGGTCTGGGCCAGGATCCAAAGCGCTTTGCCTATTCGTACCTGTTCGCCTTCTTTGCGTTCTTGACGCTAGGCTTAGGCTCGCTGTTCTTTGTGATGATCCAGTACATCACAAAGGCCGGATGGAGCGTGAGCGTACGGCGGACCGCAGAGTTTTTCATGTCGGGGCTTCCGATCTTTGCCGTGCTGGTGATCCCGGTGCTGATCAGCATGGGCACGTTGTATGGCGGTTGGCTTGGCGGGCATGAGGGCGGGCATGAGGCGCAGGCAGCGCAGTCAGTCTCGCACGGCGCTGTGGCAAAGCCATCGGACCACAGTCATGCGGTTCCGACGACCCATGGGCCTGCAGTGTCTCTTGAGGAGAGGAATGCGAGGGCAGTCGAGGACGCCAAGCACAAACAACATGCGGCCCTTGTGCATGGCAAGGCTGGGTATCTGAACAAGAGCTTCTTTTTGATTCGGGTGGCCTTCTACGCGTTGGTGTGGATCTTCCTGTCTATGCGGTTTTTCCGCTGGTCGACCGAGCAGGATGTGACGAAGTCCATTGCAAACACCTTGAAAGCGCAGCAGTTTGCGCCCATTGGTCTCATGTTGTTTGCGGTCACTTTGACCTTTGCGGGGGTCGACTGGCTCATGTCGTTGGAGCCTTCGTGGTATTCCACGATGTTTGGGGTCTACCTGTTTGCGGGGTCGAATGTCGTGACCATGGCGGTGCTCATTCTGGCAACCCTTGGACTGCGCAAGAACGGTCCTTTGGCGCATGCGGTGACGATCGAGCATTACCACGACATGGGGAAGCTGCTGTTTGGGTGGAACGCGTTCTGGGCGTACATCGCGTTTTCTCAGTTTTTCCTGATCTGGTACTCGGCTATCCCCGAGGAGCTCGTGTTTTTCCACATGCGCTGGACCGACAACGGCGGGACATGGAAAGGAATTACGTTAGCCCTTGTTGTGATGCACTTCGTGGTCCCATTTTGGCTGCTCATGTCGCGCAACATCAAGCGTCGGCTTGGGCTTCTCGCAACGGGGGCCTTGATTCTGGTGTGCATGCACGTGGTCGAGATCTACTGGATCGTGATGCCCAATCTTGGCCCGCTTCACTTCCACTGGCTGGATGTTACGTGTTTCCTGGGAGTGGGTGGACTGTATTTGACTGTAGTGTTTCGTGCGATGGAAGGGCATTCGCTCATTCCCATTGGTGATCCCCGCCTAACCAGGGCTCTCGGTTTCGAGAACGCCTAAGGAGACGACCGTTGGCTACGGACAAATCGGAGCCCAGGGTTGGGCTCATCTTTCAGGTTGGAATTCTGGCCATCGTCACGCTGGTCGCGATGCGCTTTGCGCTCCTGTCGTACTTCAAGCAGATGCAGGGCGAGGAGGAGTACGCGAAGATCGCATCGCAGATCCCGGAGGCTCTGAGAGCGCAACGTGACGACGAGCGACGGCTGCTGTCGTCCGGTGCGTTGCCTATCGACCGAGCGATGGCTGTCCTGGCGGATCGGGGACGCCAACAGCCTGGCATTGTGCCTGTCGACTCCAAAGACCTCGCCCCGATGCAGGGTTGGAAGCAGATGCCCAAGGAGCCTCCCGTGCTTTCAAGTGCCGTGCCCGCGCCGGCTCCCGCTACAGAAGGTGCGACGGACGCTGGTCAGAGCGGTGATGCTGGGGTGAGCGGCGATGCTGGGGTGAGCGGCGAGGCCGGTCCCACAAGGCAGCCGTGATCTGCGAGGCCTTCCAAACGAGCAACAAGATTCCGAGACTGCGAGCCACAACGCCATGAGCATTTTCGCCCCCAGTTTTCAGCTACCCGAGGCCATGTCGGCGTCCGCGGCTAACGTTGACGCGCTGTACTCGTTCATTTTTTGGCTCAGCGTGGTCCTGTTTGTCGGGATCATGGTGGCGACCGTCTATTTCGTCTGGGTTTACCGGAAACGTCCGGGGCACAAAGCCGAGCCAACCGGACACAACCTGTTCCTGCAGATTGGCTTGGCTGTCGCACCGATTCCTCTCCTGGTGGGTATGTTCCATTGGGGCTTCAAGGGCTATATGGACATGTCCATTGCGCCAGCGGGGGCGATGGAAGTGCGGGTGCGAGGGTTCCAATGGGGATGGGAATTTGAATACCCAGGTGGCGAGACGGACAGTGTGCTTCACGTTCCTGTGAACAGGCCCGTGAAGCTGATCATGTCGTCGAGCGATGTCCTTCATTCGTTCTATGTGCCCCAGCTTCGGGTGAAGCGCGATCTGGTGCCAGGCATGTTTACGTCGCTCTGGTTCCAACCGGACAAGACGGGGAAGATGGACGTGTTCTGCACGGAGTATTGCGGAGGCAAGAGCAAGGACCAGAACGGCAACGAGCTCGCACCGTCTGAGTACAAGGGGCACTGGTCGATGCTGTCGCAAATTGTCGTGGACACGCAGGAGGACTTCGACAAGTACATTCAGGGCAAGGGGACTCCGAAAGACCCCGTGGAGTTCGGGAAAGCTCTGTACACGCAGAAAGGGTGCAACGCGTGTCACTCGGTGGATGGCTCCGTCGGCGTTGCGCCTTCGTGGAAGGGGCTTTGGGCACGGTCGGAACCCATGCTGGACGGCAGCATGGTGACGGTGGATGGCAACTACCTTAGGGAGTCGATCGTTCTGCCAAGCGCCAAGATTGTCAAAGGGTATGGGTCGCCTAGCATCATGCCCAGCTACCAGGGGCTCAAAGACAAGGAAATCGACGCAATCATCGAGTACATGAAGACGCTCAAGTGACCGGTGTGCGTGTCAAATGGGACTGAATAGCGCTGCTCTGCGCGCCGAGGCGTAGGGCAGGCGGATGGATGTAGAGGAGCAACGGCGATGGCAGCATTGGACATTCCGATCGCGGGAGGCCAAACGGGGGATGAGGCCCATGGTGATCCCAACGTGAACTACCTCAAGGCAAACCGCGGCGTCATGTCGTGGCTGTGGACCGTTGACCATAAGCGCATTGGTCTTCTGTACCTGTCGACGGTTGCCTTGGCCTTTCTGGTGGGTGGGCTCTTCGCGTTAGTCATGCGGTTGGAGCTCTTTACCGCTGGCAAAACGATCGTGGACCCAGAAACCTACCATCGGTTCTTCACGTTGCACGGCGTCGTGATGGTGTTTCTGTTTCTGATCCCGGCCATTCCTGCGGTCCTGGGTAACTTCTTATTGCCCCTCATGGTGGGGGCGAGAGGCCTGGCGTTCCCGAGGCTCAACATGTTGAGCTTCTACATCTATGTGACCGGTGCCGTGTTCTGCGTGGCGGCGATCATCATGGAGTCGGCCGATACTGGATGGACCTTCTACACGCCCTACAGTATGGCCACCAAGGGGTGTGTCCTTGCACTGATGCTGAGCGTGATGGTCCTCGGCTTGTCCTCGATCTTGACTGGGATCAACTTCATCGTGACCATCCACAAGATGCGTGCGCCGGGGCTCACTTGGGCCAGGCTGCCGCTCTTCGGGTGGGGGATGTATGCCACGGCGATCACGCAGATCTTGGCAACGCCCGTATTGGTCATCACGCTTGGACTGCTGATCTTCGAGCGCGTCTTGGGCCTCGGCCTGTTCGATCCCAAGCTGGGGGGCGACCCAGTGCTCTTCCAACACTTCTTCTGGTTCTACGCGCATCCAGCGGTCTACATCACGGTCGTATCTGGGATGGCCGTGGTGAGTGAGATCATTGCGACGTTCTCACGGCGTGCTGTCTTCGGTCAGCTTGCGATTGCGACAAGCTCGCTCGCCCTTGCGCTGCTGGGGGTTTCTCGTCTGGGGAAGCCACATGTTTCCTGCAGGTATGAGTGAGTTCTCGACCATGCTGTTTTCCGCACTCACACTTCTGGTGGTCATACCGTCAGGCGTGACGATCTTCAATTGGATAGCCACGCTCTACAAGGGGGAGGTCTCGCTTCGTCCGCCGATGCTGTACGCACTGAGCTTTATCTTCTTGTTTGCCATCGGGGGGCTGTCGGGGCTGTTTCTAGGGACTCTGTCCACAAGCATTCACTTGCACGGCACCTACTTCGTCGTCGCGCAGTTCCATTATGTCGTGATGGGCGGCACGGCGATGGCATTCATCGGCGGCCTGTTGTACTGGTGGCCCAAGATGGTGGGCAAGCTGTACGACGAGCGGAAGGCAACGGTGGGATGGCTCCTGGTGTTTATCGGGTTCAATGTGACCTTCCTGACCCAGTTCGTTCTGGGGTCGCGGGGTATGCCCCGTCGCAGTTACGACTACCTTCCCCAGTTTGAGACGTTGCACCAGGTGTCGACTATTGGCTCGTGGATTCTGGGCCTGGGGGTTTTCATCACCGGCTACCTGCTGATCGAATCGATTGCCAGTGGAAAGGCTGCACCGCCCAATCCCTGGGGCTCGGCGAGTCTCGAGTGGCAGACCGCAACGCCGCCTGTATTGGCGAACTTCACCAAGGCCCCCATCGTGACCCGGGGGACCCACGACTATCCGTTAGCAACGGACGGCGAGCTCTATGATGGGTTCCCCGAGGACCGTAAGGAGTGAGAGGCCCCATGGCGAACGTCAGCAATGCCGTGAGTGCGAGGCCGCAGGTTGCGGTCGATTCGCCTCGCGACAACCCCAGCTTTTTGCAACTCCAATTCGACTCCCCCGCGCAGCAGTTCGACGCCGCGAAGCTTGGCATGTGGCTGTTGGTCGCTGCCGAGATCGTCATGTTCGCTGGGCTCTTCGTTGCCTATGCGGTCTCGCGCGGAACCGACGGGGACATCTTTCAGCAGGCCCACCTCCAGCTGGGTCGCGGGATTGGGACTGTCAACACGGTGGTTCTGCTGTTCAGCAGTTTGACCGCTGCCCTTGCAGTGAGCGCTTCTCAGCAGGGAAAGCGCAACCTGACCTCCGTGTATCTGGCGATCACCATCGGATGTGCGGCGGTGTTCCTGGCGGTCAAGTATTTCGAGTACTCCCAAAAGGTCCAACTGGGGCTCTTGCCAGGGCGTTGCTTTGGGCATCCCGGGTTCGAAGGCTGCATCGGGGATGCGGGGCTGTCGGCGCAACCGGTGTCGGTTCTGGGCCTTCCAGTCCGCGCTAACATGTTCTTTGCGCTGTACTTCATGATGACCGGTCTGCACGGGCTGCATGTCCTTGTGGGCATGGTGATCCTGTTCTGGGTGCTGCTGAAGAACATCCGTGGTGGGATTTCCGCGCAGTACTTCACTCCTGTCGACATTGGCGCGCTCTATTGGCACCTGGTCGGCATCATTTGGATCTATCTCTTCCCGCTCCTCTACCTCGTCGGCTGACAGAAGGAACGTTATGGCGTCGGAACCCCTTGATGACGGGCCAGTCCAAGCTCACATCTCGCCTGCAAAGGTCTACGTGGGCATCTTCGCGGCACTCTTTGTCTTGACGCTCCTCATGGTCAAGATAACGTCCCATGACTGCGGTGCCGTCACGACGGTCGCTGGCGTTGTCATCGCGACGTTGCAGGCATCGCTCGTGGCTGCGTTCTTTATGCACCTCAGTCACGGTAGGGTCTTCAACACCCTGACGTTGCTAGCCGCGTTGTTCCTCCTTGGCATTTTCCTGCTGCTCACCCACGAGGACCTGGCCAATAGAGGAAGGGTTAGCGCGGACAACGGCACGCGCATCTTGCCGCGCACAGAAGAATGGGCTCCGGGTGGGATGTCGTCGGCCGATCGGCTGCCTCGGCTGCCTCCCAAGGCGCCTGCTCTGTAACGAGCCTAGCGGCATCTGTGACGAGGTGTGTTTTGTCGGATGTGTCTCTTTTCGTCGGGGGCATGACGGACCCGACGTTGAGCTTTGTTGGACTGGCTGTACTTGGGTTGGCCCTTGGCTGTACGCGCTCTCCCACGCCACTGAACCCTGCTTATCGCGGCTCCATTGGCCTTCCCCACGCAGGCATGTTGACCGATGCGGCCGAACTTGCTCGGGATCGGCGCGACCTTCGCTGGCTTCGCCCCAACGACCGTCACTTTGGTCTTCCCCGCTTCACCGCGACGCTCGAGCGCGCCGCGTCGCGGGTCGCAATGCAACGCGCGGGCTCGGTCCTTTGGGTTGGCGATCTGTCTGCGCGCCACGGAGGTCGAATCTCCGGGCACGCTTCGCATCGTACTGGGCGCGACGCGGACTTGCTGCTCTACATGACCACCCTGGACGGCGTTCCAGTTGCCAGTCCCGGCTTTGTCGCCATCGAACCGGACGGTCTTGGGTTTGACGCGAAGACAGGACGGTACCTGCGGTTCGATGTTGAACGCGAGTGGCTCCTCGTCAAGGCGTTGGTTGAGGACAACGACGCGCGGATCCAGTGGATCTTCGTGAGCGAGGTGCTCGAGGCGCTGCTTATCCAATGGGCTCGTGCAAGGGGCGAGACGCCGGAAACCGTCTGGAGGGCGCACGAGGTGATGTTGCAACCACGCGGTTCGGCTCCGCACGACGATCACCTCCATGTTCGAACGTCGTGCACTACGGAAGAAACGGTCTCAGGCTGCGAGCCTTCGGGCCCATCCCGTCCTTGGCACAGTGCAGGGCTCGAGATGGAGGAAGTGCCCACAAGTGTCCTTATCGAAGCGCTTGTTCGGCCTATCGACCCGCACTGATGAATCTCGTGACCCTTGGCGACGCGCTGGACCTTGCAGCCAAGGTCCCACTGGCAAGCGCCGAGCTCGCCTATCTGGACCCCCCGTTTGCTGTCGGTACCGTGTTTGGCGCCCGCATGCAACCCAATGAGGAGCGAGCGCGCAGCTCGTCTCGTTCGGGTCCTGCGGCCTACGACGACCGGTGGCCGTCACTCGACGCGTACCTACGCTGGCTTGGGGCTCGGCTGGAGGCACTGCGACCGTTGCTGTCGCCTCGAGGGACCTTGTGGCTGCATCTCGACCATCGAGCGGTTCACGAGGCAAAGGTCCTTGGTGACTCACTGTTCGAGCGATTTCTGGGAGAGATCATCTGGGTCCCAGGAAATGGAAGCAAAGCCCGTCGCGGGCCCGGCATGACGCACCAGACGCTGCTGCTGTATGCCATGAGCGACGACTTCATCTGGAACAACGGCGACCCCGCGCTGCGCGAGACTTTTGCCAAGACGAGCCTTGCAATGCACTTTACCAAGGTCACTGCGGACGGGCGCGCGTACCGGGAGCGCACGGTGAGCGGCAAGACCTACCGCTACTATGCGGATCAGGGGCGTACGTTGGGAAGCGTCTGGACGGATTGTCCTTCCATGGTCGCTAACACGCCGCTTTGCAGTGAGACCACGGGGTATCCAACGCAAAAGCCATTGGCGCTTCTCGAACGCATCGTGCGCGCCTCCAGTTGCCCGGGCGGGCTTGTGGTCGACCCGTTTTGCGGCTCCGGGACCACGCTGGTGGCAGCGACGCGACTGGGAAGGCGTTATGTGGGATGCGACACCAGTCCACTGGCCATCGAGGTGACGAGGACGAGACTCGAACGCGAAGTACTCGGTTCCTTAGCGCTCGACCCCCTGCGCTGAAACTTTCCAGACCGTCACCCCTGCCGGAAACTTTGGACCCTTCATCCGTCTCCCTCGACTCCCCAAGAGGCATTCCATATGGAAAAAGAGTCGATGGAGACGGATGGAGTGTCAACGGAGACGGATCAAGAGTCGACGGAGACGGATCAAGAGTCGACGGAGACGGATCAAGAGTCGACGGAGACGGATCAAGAGTCGACGGAGGCCGGAAAAAGAGTCTACCGAGACGGATGGAGAGTCAACGGAGACGGAAAAAGAGTCTACCGAGACGGATGGAGAGTCAACGGAGACGGAAAAAGAGTCTACCGAGACGGATGGAGAGTCAACGGAGACGGATCAAGAGTCTACCGAGACGGATGGAGAGTCAACGGAGACGGATCAAGAGTCTACCGTGACAGAAAAGGTTGCGACACGTAGGAGGTCGGGTCGGGGGCGATCGCGACCCATGCAGCCCGTTCTTGGATGGTAACTGTGGATTTCAGGACTGGGAAGTTATCCTCGTACCAGGGGCAGCCCGGCGCCACTCCACCCGATGGTCCCACCCGCCACGTTGTAAAGCTGTGTAAGGCCCACCGCTTCGGCAAGCTTGGCGGCTGTCAGACTTCGCATCCCCCTCGCGCACACAAACACCACGCCGTCGCGTGGAAGCGACTCGCGCGGATTTGCTTTGAGCTTGTCAAGTGGAACCAACCGTGCCCGCGGAATGTGTCCCGTGGACCACTCGCGGGGCTCGCGAACGTCGACCACGTCCAGATCTCCCCGCGAAATCAATGCTTCGGCTTCTTGCGGTGTAACTGTGTTGACCATGAAGTCTCTGATAGTGGACCCGCTTCTCAGAGACAAGACTTAATCGCACGACCGTTGACGTTTTCGACCGGCTGGCTCCAGGTTTCGCTATGCCCTCGACGCCCAGAGAGGCTACGGTCGGCCCTATGAGCCGCCTTTCAGAACAGATCGCTCGACTCCGCGAAGCATGGACAAATGCGTCTGGGCGCGGCCGGCACGACGAAGCCCTTCGCGCCCTCGAGCAACTTGAGCAGCTCGAACCTAAAGAGCCGCGCTGGTCGCACCGTGCTGGCGACACGCTCCGGCGGCTGGGACGAGTGCGGGACGCCGAGTCGGCGTACGAGCGAGCCTTTGAGCGGTATACTGCAGCAGGCTTTTTGGCACAGGCTGTCGCCTTGGCAAAGCTCATTACCTCAATCAATCCAAAGCGTGTCGACCTTCTCGCGCGGGTGCAATCCGATACGCTCAGGAGCATCCGCGACCGCTCGCTGCCCGAGCCCAGCATGCGTTCATTCACGCGCTCCGTGCTTCCCCCACCCATCGTGTCGGTCCCTCCAGGTGGCGCGCCCCCTGCACTGAAACGACCTGCCGCCCCCCTGGCAATTCCTCCCCAAAGCGCCCTTCCTACGTTTGCGTCGCTGACCCCCGTGGAAGACGAGTTGGTGGAAAAAGCAACCGTGTCGGTCATGGCCGTCGCCCTTCGTCGAGCCCCCGATGCCTCGGACGACGAGGTGCGCTTCAACGATGCCTACGACCCCGACGGAATCGACATCGATGTGAGCGATTTCGAGGCCCAACCAGAGCTCGACGACACGGACGCCGAGGCTGAGCGGCTTGCCCTCATGTCCGCCTGTGCGCTGTTTGCCGAGGTCCCACGCTCCGCACTTGCGGAACTAATGCGCGCCGCCGAGCTCGTCGAATTGCAGGACGGCGACCTGCTTTTCTCGGAGCACGAGCCTTCAAACGCGCTCTTCGCCATCGCCCACGGACTTGCCCATCTGTCCTTTGCGGGCGATCCGGAAGGGCTGCTCCTTGGCAAAGGTGAGCTCCTCGGTGAGGGGTGCATTTTGCAGGGAACACCGCGTTCCGCGACCGTGCGAGCCCGTGGCCCTCTGACCGCCCTGCGAATCCCTGTCGTCGCGCTCCGACCGCTCGTCGAAAACGACCCACGTGTCGGCGACGTGCTGTTGCGCCTTCTGCTCGAGCGCTTAGTGACCTGGCAGCTTCAAGTTTCTCCGCTCTTTGCCCCCTTCGAGCCCTCCGCGAGACGTTTCATCGCCAAGAGCTTCGAGGTCCGCCGTGCGCCGTTCGGCACACTGCTCACACGTCGCGGACGACGAAGCGACGGCTTCTACGTGCTTCTCGCTGGACGGCTCACCGTTGTCGAAGGCCTTCATGTGGGGACTCACCTCAGTCCAGGCGCCATCGTTGGACAGCAATCCTTGCTTGGCGGTCAGCCCGCAGAACGCACCATCGAGGCCAGCACCGAAGTCCTGCTCTTGCGCCTTCCCGCCCATCGTTTCGCGAGCTTTGTCAACGACTACCCCCCCGCGCTCGCCTCTCTGCGTTCCCTTGCCTCGCAAATGCTCGACGACGTTGCACGAGCTCTTTGACCTCACTCGGCCAGCGTGCGTGACAGAACCTCCATTCAAGGAAGCCACCCGTTGCAGCTTTGAAAGGTCGTCCGTGCCAGCTGGTGATTGTCGCGGGGTTTTTGCTGCGGAGGGATTGGTACAAACCGTGCTCAATAGCCTGGCAACGGCAGCGACTCCCGGCCCTTCCCCTTGCGCCGGACTCGCTGCCGCTCCAATTTTGTCCCTCGACTACGCGAACACCTCACCCCGTTCGGCTTTGCCCACCAGAAGCGGCGGAGGCTCGAAACGCGCTCCGTACGTCAACGCCAGATCGCGCGCCCTCGCCACGAATCCGGCAAGTCCTCCCTTGTAGCCATTCATGAACTGCACCACCCCCCCGGTCCAAGGTGGATACCCAATCCCGAAAATGGACCCAATATTCGCGTCCGCTACGGCCTCGATAACCCCCTCCTCCATGCAGCGGACCGTCTCGATAGACTCGATAAACAGCAGCCGATCCTTCATGTCCTCAAACGCAATGGTTTTGCCCGCTACGTAGAAGTGATCGAACAGCCCCTGCCACAGAGCCTTCTTGCCTCCAGTCGGGTAGTCGTAAAAGCCCCCTCCCGTGCTCTTCCCCTTCCTCCCAAACTCATCGATCATGCAATCGATGATGGGGTCCGCAGGATGGGCCAGGTAAGCTTTCCCCTCTTTCTCAAAGGCTTTCTTGGCCTCATCTCGCAGCTTCCGAGGTAGTGTCAACGTCAGTTCGTCCATCAGCGCCAACGTTCCCACCGGATACCCCGCCTGCGCTGCCGCCTGCTCGATCGAGCTAGGATGCAGTCCCTCGGCCAACATGGCAATGCCTTCGTTGATAAAGGTCCCGATGACGCGCGTCGTGAAGAACCCTCGCGCGTCGCTCACCACAATAGGCGTTTTCTTGAGCTGCAAGACCACGTCAAAGGCCTTCGCCAGCGCCTCTTGCGACGTCTTCTTGCCCCTTATGATCTCCACCAGTGGCATCTTCTCCACCGGCGAAAAGAAGTGCAGTCCCACAAAGTTCTCGGGCTTGTGCACCCCCTCTGCAAGACCCGTGATCGGCAACGACGACGTGTTCGACGCCAGCAGCGCATCGCTCGATACCACGTCCTGGATCTCTCGAAACACGCGGTGCTTGAGAGCTTGATCCTCGAACACGGCCTCGATCACAAGGTCACATCCCGCCAAGTCCGCACCATCGCAGGTCGCCTTGATGCGACCGAGAAGCTCGCTGCGCTTGTCTTGAGTCAGTTTGCCTCTCTTGACCTCCTTGTCGAGAAGGCTTGCAGCGTAGCCTTTCCCTTTCTCGGCCGCGTCCAGCGAAAGGTCCTTGAGCACGACTTCGCAGCCTGAGCGGATGCAACTGTAGGCAATGCCCGCCCCCATCATGCCCGCACCCAGCACGGCCACCTTCTTCGCCGTGTAGGGGGCGACTCCCTGAGGACGACTTCCTCCCCTACTGATCGCCTGCAGGTTGAAGAAAAAAGCCTCGATCATGTTTTTCGAGACCTGTCCGCAGGCAAGCTCGGTGAAGTACCGCCCTTCGATGCGCAACGCTGTGTCGAAGTCGACCTGCGAGCCCTCGACTGCCGCACACATGATGGCAAGAGGCGCTGGGTAATTGGCCCCTTTGAGCTGTTTACGTAGGTTTGCAGGGAACGCGGGAAGGTTCATCGCAAAGGACGGGACCGAGGGGGTTCCACCTGGGATTTTGTAGCCCTTCTGATCCCAGGGTTGTCCTGCCTTGGGATTCCCCTTGATCCAGGCGCGCGCCTTGTCGAACATCTCGTCGCGGCTGGACACGACTTCGTGGATCAGCCCCTGCGCCTTGGCCTTCTGCGCGTCCATCTCGTCGCCTTGCAGAAGCACACTCATCAGCGCGTTTTGAATCCCAAGAAGTCGCACGGTGCGTGTCACACCGCCTCCTCCTGGAAGAAGTCCGAGTTTGACCTCGGGAAGCCCAAACTTGGCTTTTGGGTCGTCCAGTGCGATCCGGTAGTGGCAACCAAGGGCGATCTCGAACCCTCCGCCAAGTGCAGTCCCGTTCAGTGCAGCCACGACGGGCTTTCCAAGGGTCTCAAGAACCCGCAGATGACGTTTGATCTCCGTGACGCCGTCCATCATTGCCTTGGCGTGCTCGGGACGGGCCTGTTTGAGGTCCCTGAGGTCTCCTCCTGCAAAGAACGACTTCTTTGCAGACGTGACGATCACGCCAAGTATGGAGCTCTTTTCCGCAACGAGGCGCTCCACTGTCAACTCCATGGAACGAATGTAGAGCGCGTTCATGGTGTTGGCGGATTGGTTAGGGTCGTCAAGAAGGAGCGTGACGATCTGGTCCGCGTCCTTTTCCCAGCGAATGGCAGTCTGTTCAGTCATGTTCGTTTACTCCGTGATGCAAGTCGGTGGCAACCAGAAGCGCTCGACGATGGTGGCGATCCCCATGCCGCCGCCCACACACAAGGTGCAGAGCCCATAGCGAAGGTTGCGGCGTTCGAGCTCGTCGAGCACAGTGCCGAAGATCATGGCTCCCGTGGCTCCGAGCGGATGTCCCATGGCAATGGCGCCTCCATTGACATTGACCTTGTCGTGCGAAAGACCCATGTCTTTCATGAAGCGCAGGGCTACGGCCGCGAAGGCCTCGTTGATCTCGACAAGGTCGATCTGATCGATGGTCAAGTTGGCCTTGGCAAGGGCTTTGCGCGTTGCCGGTGCAGGACCGGTCAACATGATGGTGGGATCGGCCCCCGAAACGGCCGTGGCAACAATGCGCCCACGGGCTCGAAGTCCCAGCTCTTGACCGACCTTGTCCGAGCCAATGAGGCACAGAGCGGCGCCATCGACGATGCCCGACGAGTTGCCCGGTGTGTGCACATGGTCGATGCGCTCAACCCAGTGGTACTTCTGCAGCGCGACTGCGTCGAACCCCCCCATCTCACCCATGATGACAAAGGATGGTTGCAGCGAGCCGAGTCCCTCCATCGTGGTGTTGGGTCGCACGAACTCGTCGTGGTCCAGAATGACCACGCCGTTTCGATCCTTGACTGGCACCAGCGAGCGCTTGAACAGTCCCTGTTCCTTTGCCCTGGAGGCGCGCTTCTGCGACTCGAGGGCAAAGCGGTCGACGTCCTGCCGCGTGAACCCCTCCATTGTTGCAATCAGATCGGCGCTCACACCCTGAGGGACAAACCCAGTTGCATAGCTAATCTCGGGATCCATGGCCCACGCGCCCCCGTCCGAACCCATCGGGATACGCGACATGCACTCGACCCCGCCTGCAAGGACCAGGTCCTCGAAACCTGAACGCACCTTTTGTGCTGCCAGATTCACTGCCTCGAGACCTGACGCGCAAAAGCGATTGATCTGAAGCCCCGCGACGGTGTCGGGAAGCCCCGCCATGAGCGCCACCGTCTTGGCAATATCGGCCCCCTGATCGCCCACCGGAGTCACACACCCGAGCACCAGATCGTCAATCCGGTTCGTGTCGAGGCTGGGAAGACGACGCCGAAGCTCGTCAACGAGCCCAACGACCAGCGACACGGGTTTGACCTCGTGCAGGGAACCGTCCTTCTTGCCTTTTCCGCGAGGCGTACGAAGCGCCTCATAAACCAATGCTTCCGCCATAAAAGATCCTTTTCCGCGGGACTACCCGTTGGTGACAATGCCCTGATGCGACAGGGCAAACGACCACTCCCATGCGTCTCGAATAGTGTCAAGAGCCGCTTGACAGGTGCGGCCGATCGTCGGACAGACGCGCGATGGCGCTCCACAGCGGGGTCAGGGTGACCTCAAGGCAGTCGAGACAACGCGTGGTTTCGACCAAGTCCCCGTTCTCCGCGGCCTTTTCAAGGGCCTTTGCGTCCATGGCCACTCGTTCGAGGGCGAGCATGGCCGCAGACCCTCTCAGCGAATGGGCGCCGCGACGGACCGCAGTCAGATCGCCGCTATTGACCCCAGCTCGCAAGGTGCCAGGGAGGCTCTGCCACATGTCCCGGAACTTCCGCAGCAGCCGAACGAGGTGGGCTCGGTTTCCCGAAAGCCGGTCGAGGACATCGGTGAGGTCAATTCCTGCGATGCCATCGAGCAAGTCATCGGGGGGAGGTGCGCTATCGGTTGCCATACCGGCTTCCTTAGGTCCAGTCTTTGGAAACGCCTACACCGCGTCAAGATTTTCGTCGGCCCGCGCGCAGCCCGGCCCCTTGCGAGCCTGCCGCTTCTGCCGCCACCGATACATCAGCACCCCGAGCGGCGGTTGAAGCAGCCGGGTCAAGATCGCAAGCTGCAACGATCCCCCAATCACCACAATCGCCAACGGCTTCTGTGTCTGCGCCCCAATCCCGTTGGACAGCGCCGCAGGAAGCAGCCCCAACGTTGCCACCAGCGTCGTCATAAGCACGGGACGAAACCGCTTCTCCGACGCCTCCCGCCACGCCTGCTCCGCCGAAATCCCCTGGTCCACATGCAACCGCTGGAAATACGTCACCATCAGCAGCGCATCCTGCACCGCTATGCCAAAGATGCTCACGAACCCCATGATGGCGGACACCGACAAGTTGGTCCCCGTCACCAGTAGCGCAAGCAACCCGCCCGTACACGCCACTGGGATGTCAATGAGCACAAGCAGCGTGTCGAGCCAGTTGTGCACCGCACCGTAGGTCAAAAACGCAATCAGCACCAGAGACAACGGAATCACCACAAGCAGACGCTCCGTCGCCTCCTGCAGCTCGTTCATCTCCCCCGACCACTCGACATGAGTGCCATATGGAAGCTTGATCGCCTTCGCCACCCGCGCCCTTGCCTCTTCTACAGTGCTCGCTAGATCCCTGCCGCGCACAGAAAACTTCACGGGCACATACCGCTCAGCGTCCTCGCGGTAAATGGTCGCTGCCCCAGTGACCGACTCGATGGCCGCTATCTGCCCCAGGGGAACTGCCGCCCCCTCGGGAGTGTTCACTGGAATGGCCCGCATCGCCTCGACGGACTGACGGTACTGAGGAAGCCATCGGACCGTCAGATTGAAGAACTTGTCCCCCTCGTAGACTTGTGTCTGTGCAGCTCCCGCAATGGCTGCCGCAATGACCGCCTCTACATCGCCCGTATTCAGCCCATACCTCGCGCAGACCCTGCGGTCCGGCGTGATCCGAATGGCTGGTTGCCCCAGCGAGTGAAACATTCCAAGGTCCTGAACTCCACGGATATCCCTGAGTACCTCGATGACCTGCCCTGCAAGCTCCTCGTTGGTCTCTACGCTGGGGCCTATGATCTTGACTGAGTTCTCCCCTTTGACACCCGAGATCGACTCCTCAACGTTGTCACCTATGATCTGCGAGAACCCAAAGGTGGTCCCTGGAAACTCCGCCTTCAGCTCCCCTTGAAGGGTCTCGATGATCTTCTCCTTGGTGACGCCGCGAGGAAGCTTGTCCAGTGGTACCAGTGGGGCGAAGATCTCGATGTTCGAAAACAAGGTCACGTCCGTGCCGTCGTCGGGACGTCCAATCTGCGAGGTCACAGTGAGCAGCTCTTTGTGCCTGCGGTTTTCATCGGTGCAGGGCGCGTTGACATCGCGTGGACAGCCGCGCACAATCGCCCTCATCCGGTTTGCATAACGTGACCCCTCCTCGCGCGATATCGACATCGGCAACGTTGCTCGGATCCACAAGTTCCCCTCCTCGAGCTTCGGCATGAACTCCCGTCCCACTAGAGGAAACAGCCCCACCGATGCAAGCACCGGGATCGCACAAAAGAACACCGCGAGCTTTGGAAAACGTAACGCAAGGTCGAACAGCGGGTCGTACACACGGTGCAACCCACGTATGATGATCCCCTCCTTCTCCTCCATGCCCGCCTTGAGCACCTTCGACGCCAACACAGGAGTCAGCGTGATCGACAACACTATCGCCCCACCGATCGCAAACGCGTAGGTGCGGGCCATCGGAGCAAAGATGACTCCGGAAACCCCTGTCATCGTGAAGAGAGGCAAAAAGGCAACGCAAATGATCGCTGTCGAGAACATCATCGGGGTCACGACCTCGCGCGCCCCTGCCAATACCCGCTCCACAACGGTCCCCTTGCCGTGACCGAGATGCCGAAATAGGTTCTCCATCATGATGACACTGGAATCGACCACAATGCCAAAGTCCACTGCACCAAGGGAGATCAGGTTCGCCGATGTCCCCGTGACCACTAGACCGCAAAACGCTACCAGCAATGCAAGCGGGATGTTGAACGCGGTCACCAAAGCTGCCCGTACGTTGCCAAGAAACACTAGAAGCACCAGCACGACCAGCCCCATGCCCAGGAGCAGATTCTCCATCACCGTGTGCGTCGTGACGTAAACCAATTCCCCACGCTCATAGTAGGGCTTGATGTACATCCCTGGCGGCAGCAGATGGTTCTCTTCGATGTACTGCATCCTCTTCTTCAATGCCTTCATCGTCGGCATGGTCTCGGCACCGTAGCGCATCAGCACAATGCCCTGGACCACGTCGGGACGCTCGTTCTGTCCGATCATGCCAAGCCGCGGTGCGGGTCCAATGTTGACATTGGCAATGTCGCACACACGCACCGGAGTGCCCGCCCGCTCGCTCACCACAACGTCCTCGATGTCTTGGATGTCTCGAATCAGTCCTACCCCACGGACATCGTAGGACTCGGTCCCCAGCGTCACGCGCTGCCCTCCCACGTTCTGGTTGGCGTTCTGCAACGCCCCCGTGAGCTGTGACAGCGATATCTTGTGCCCCATCATTCGAAACGGGTCGACCTCCACATGAAACTCTTTGGTGTCGCCCCCAAAGCGGCTCACATCCGCTACTCCAGGAACCCGCCGAAACTGACGCTCCAAGATGAAGTCTTGTGCGGCGCTGAGGTCCATCGAGGAGTACCCCTCTCCCTCCAAGGTGTACCGAACCACCTCGCCAACCGCATTCCAGGGGGAAAGCTTGGGTGTGATGTTGTTGGGAAGGTTGACCATTTGAAGCCTGGCCAGCACCTCCCGGCGAGCGTCCACATACTTCGTGCCCCAACTGAAGTAACACTTGGTGTCGGAAAGCTCGAACAAGGACTGGGACCGCATATGTTCCAGCCCTGGCATTCCTCCAAGTGCCACCTCCAGCGGCACCGTGATGAAACGCTCTACCTCCTCTGCGTTGTAGCCGGAAGGCTGCGCAATCACCTCCACAAGGGGCGGAACAGGGTTTGGGTACGCTTCGATGTTGAGTACCGAGTACGAGTAGATGCCAAACCCTAGCACCAACATGGTGATCCCTAGGACAATGGCGGGGAAACGCAATACCTGGGCAACGATGCGTTCGATCATGGCAATAGACTCGACAGAATTTGTACGCCGCTCACTGCAATGCGATCCCCCTTGGAAAGCCCACGCGTGATCTCTACAAGCCCGGTGGGCGACCGCTCCTTGATGCTCACTGGGTACCGAACTAGCCGCTGTCGCCCGTCAGGCAACGTTCCCCGGTCGAGAAACACCACGGTCTGGTCGCCAAGGCGCAAGATGGCATCCCGTGGGACCGCTAGGCTTCGATGGGGTGCAACTGAGATCGCCATGGTGGCGTACATCTCCGGCTTCAGCAGGCGCTTCGGATTGTCCAGTACGCAGCGCACTTTCAGAGTTCGTGAGGTCGGATCGAGCATCGAGCCTACGTAGTCTAAAGTCCCCTCAAAGACCTCGTCGGCAAGAGCAATGACCCGCACCCTCGTGGTGGCCTTGGTCTTCACGCGCAGTGCGTCGATCTCGTAGACGTCCGCGAGCACCCATACCTTGTCGATGGTGCCAATGGTAAAGAGCTCGAGGGCCGAGCCTACCGAGTACTGACTCTGCACCTCCATCCCAGGTGAGATGGCCCTCATCACCACTTCACCCGCAATCTCCGACCGCAATACGAAGCTCTGGGTCACCTCCGTGCCGGTTCCCATGAGACGTGCCCTTTGCTTCGCACGTTCGAGCTCAGCTCGGGCCTTCATGTAGTTGTCTTGTGCAATCTCGTACTCCGTTTGTGACGTCGCCCCTTGCCGAAAGAGACGCTCCTGCCTGGCAAACGCATGCTCGGATGCGATCAGATCGGCTTGGGCCTTGCCAACATCAGACGACGCACTGCCGATTTCCGGAGACTCGATAACTGCAAGGGCCTGTCCCTTCTTGACGTTCTCGCCAAGGACCGCCGTGATCTTCGAGACCCGTCCCGATACCGGAGAAAACACATGGGACACCCGAGCGTCGTCGAACGCGATCTTTCCACTGGTAAGCAAGGTGTCTTCCATGGGAGCCTCGTCGACCGCCTGAAGCTCGATGCCGGAACGTACCATTTGCGCCGGCTCGATCCAGACCTCACCCACCTTCGTTTCCCGTGCGGGAGGCGCCGACTGGGACTTGTGGCACGATGCAACCACAGCAAGAGACAACACCAGGAGCCGAGTTTTCCTCAGCGCCGCAGCGGCTAGAGGTCCCATGCGACCCCCAGTGCGAGCAGAAGGCGGGGACGTAGGCCGGGATTCGCGATCACGGAGATGGGAAGCTCCTGCTGAGGGATTCTTTCCGTTGGATGACTGTACTGGAGTCCCAACCCGAGACCAATGAGCCATCGATCGAGCACCAGCGTCTGGTAGCCGAAGTCCACTGCGCCGCCGTACATCTGGAACGGCACATGCTGTCCGACCTCAGGGATCCCCACAAAGGTGCCGGCAAGCACGGAAGCTCCACAGAACACTCCACGTGGCCCGTCCGGACCCCAGTAGTAACGGTAGCCCAGCTCCCCGCCTGCCCCCTCGAAGGTGTTGTGATAAGAGTCGTCCCCAGTGCGCCATGTGGTCCAATACGCCCCAAGGTTTATGGCGTGGTGGGACCCTGCCATGAGCTCCACGGTGGCACCAAAGTGACGCAATACCAACGATAGGGGGGTCAGCTCGAAGGCCATGCGACGGCGGGCAGGAGCAGGACGGGAGATCACGGGCTCGTCGTAGTCCTCCGCTGCCGCGGGGCTTGGCCAAAGCTGTAGAAGTGCAAGTAGCGCCAGGCGACGTCGGCGAAGGCCTGCGCACGCGAGGGCTAGCAAAACAAGCGGCACTGGAAACGAAGGCAATCCAGGAGCCGCATGGCAGCCGACGTTGCTGTCGAAAACTGTGGGTTGTAGGCCAACGGGGTGGGCGTCGACGGACGCATCGGCCGCGTCCTGCCCCGCGTCTTCTGCCAAGGCCGTTCGAGACCCGAGGAACAGCAGGGTAAAGAGTACGATGGAGACCAGAGTGCGCATGGTCAGTTCCTCAGATCGATGCCTACAGCCTGTTCGAGAGCGAAGACTGCTCTCCAATAGGTCTGCAGGTCTTGGATATAAAGGTGGTTGGTCTGTACGAATTGGCGCTCCGCATCCAGAAGGTCGATGAGTGGAGCTGACCCTTCGCGAAACTGGATCTCGGTCACGTCCCGACCGCGCCGCGAGCTGGCGAGAAGAGAGCCTTCCATGACCTCGACGGTGCGGCGGGCGGCATTCCAGTTGGCGAAAGCGAGCTTTACGTCGAGCACGACCTGGGTGATGGCCCTGCTGACGTTGGCCGAGGAGCTGGTGATGGAGGCTTCGGCGCGTCGAATCTCGCCATCCATCTGGTAGAAGATGGGAAGGGTTGTCTGGAGGCCAAAGATAAGCATGGGAGGCTGGACTGTGTTTTGCGCTGCTCCTATTTCCCAGTACTGAAGGGTCAAGGCGACATCGGGCAGTAGCTCACGTCGAGCGGAAGCGAGTTGGGCGTCGGCCTGGGTGACCTGGAAACGGTAGGCGCGCAGGTCGGGGCGGCGCTCGAGGGCAGTGCGGAGCAGCTCAGTGGGCGCAGCGGAGGCAAGCTTGGAAGGAATGCGAAAGCGGAGGGTGGTTGGATCGAGGTCGTAGGGGAACGCGGGTTGGGTGTCGCCGAGCAAGAAGGCCAGTGCAGCTTGTTCCCCCTCCAGCATGCCTTGGGCGGCGATGACTGCGCGGTCAGCGGTGAGCTTGTCGGCTTCGATGCGGGCGAGCTGGCCGTCGTTGATCATGGAGGGGTGCCGGAGGCGTCCCAGTTCGAGCATACGGCTGGAGAAGTCGAGGGTTTCACGAGCAAAGGAGAGCGAGGTTTCGGCAAAAAGGACCTGCAAGTATTGGGTCTTGAGTTGGAATTCGAGGGCGCGCTGGGCGTTGTCGCGCTGCATTTTGGCAGCTGACAGTGCAGCCAGGGCCACCTTGCGTCGGAGGGCGGTCTTGCCTGTGAGCAGGTTTTCGAGGGCGGTCTGGTCGGAGATCTGCAGGGTAGGGCCATTGGTAGCGCAGGTGATGCAAGGACCGAGGACCGGTGCTTTGCCGTCGGCGCGGTAGTTCCAGATGTGGGACAGGCTGACGATGACTGCGGGATTGGGGATCATGCTGGCCACGAGCAGATCGCCTTCGGCGCTCGCGACGGCGGCTTGGGCGATGACCAGGTCGAAGCTACGGGCGCGGAAGACGCGAAGGGCGTCTTCGAGGGTCAAGCGCGGTCGCGACGAGGCGGGATGCGTGTTGGGAGTGGCGAGTCCCTGGGCTTGCGAGGTTGGGGGGGCTAGGGTCAATCCGGCTGAAAGCGCTGCAAAAACGAGGAGTTTCTTCGCCACCCTGGAAGTTGACCGTAGACGCGGCGGGAGAAAAGGGGACCGGTTCCTCATGTCCGCGCGTTAGCACTGGATGGGTGACCTGTGGGTGACGTTGTTGTGGCGCCAATGGTGCGCGGCGCCGTTCAATTGGTCACTGCCGCCAGCGAGACTGATATCGTCTCGATCTTGCCCAACGCCTGCGCCAGGAGGAGTTAGGAGCGAACACCGCGCGGTGGGGAGAGAGGGAGGGGCGAAACTCTGTTTCCATGGTCTTGCGCACCATGGAGCAAGAGCCGGACCCGTGGCGGCCAGACGTCACTGGGAGCCCGAGGCTTCGGTAGCGATGGGGTTTTGTAGAGGTTTGCCAACGCGCTCGCAGCGTTGAGACGTCCATCGGACGTCCGGGGGACGTCCATGCGGGCGTGTGCACATGGCAGGCTGGCAAGAGCCGCGCCGAAAGGCGTCGCGAGCACTGTAAATCGTTGGTCGGGGTCGCTCAGTTTGTCGGTATCTGCTCTCGAGCTGGCGATGGTTAGGAAGTCGTTGGCAGTGACGGCTAATTCCATCGACGAGGTCTTCGCCGCAGACCTCTCCTGACGGCCTCATGTCCCCCTTTCCCTGCGTGTCCTTGCACGGGTTGAGCGCTCCACAGATCTACCACTCGGATGGACTGTCCGGCGCTAAACCAGATCTCTTCGCCGACACCGGTCAGGTGGATGCCTCCGCCCCAGCGCCGCCAGCTTTTGGCATACGGAAACTTTGTGGCGCTCGCCGGCCGCGAGAAATTTCGTTGCGGAAAGCTCGCGTGGGCCGATCGGCTCGACAACTTTTGTGACGGTGAGCCCGGCGACCCGAGCGCGCCGACCGATCCCGTGACGGGGAACGGGACATGCCTCATGGTTGCTAGAAATGTCGTGACGGTAGCGACCCTGTGGCACGCCCCATCGGCAACCCACTTCACGTCGGTGAGCGGCGGTGGCGGTGCAAACAGGAATTCTTCCACGCGGAAGCCTTGGGTCATGCGCGCCTTGCGCATTCCGTGGTGGGTTTTATCGCGGCGACGACGTGAACGGCAGCCACCGTCACCCGAGATGACGTTTCATGACGCCTCCGAGGAGGTATCGTCACGGAAACTTGGGCCGATGCGAGGCGCCGAGGAGGTTCCGTGGGCCACCTCCTTTAAATGCGACGCCCGCCGTTTCCGCCAACCTCCGTTTTGGCCTGCGGTGCCTGCCAGCGATGAAATCAGTTCATCGGCAACCACGATCCATTGCTACTGAGCTCCCATGATGCCACTCAAGATCACGATCAACGGTACTGGCGCTGAGGCGGTCCCGGGTTCAACAATTCTCGACACCTTGAAGGCTCTCGGTCTTGAGGTTCCCAACCTCTGTCACGACAAACGGCTCGAGCCCGCGTCCGTCTGCAGGCTCTGCGAGGTTCTGATCGATGGCGTGGGACGTCCTGTTTGCGCTTGCTCTACCCCCGTGCAGGCGGGCATGAGTCTATGGACCACAACTCCGGCTCTCGAAGGGTTTCGCCGCACCATGCTGATGCTTCTGTCCGGGAACTATCCGCCCGAGGCCGTCGAACAGCATCCGGACAAGCCCTTTCACCGAGTTCTCCGCGCATATGGCGTTGCAGCGGGTTCTGCTCTCGACGCGGACCACTCACCCACAGTGCCGGATACAACCCATCCCTATATTCACGTCGACATGAGTCGCTGCATCCGCTGCTACCGCTGCGTTCGCATTTGCGAGACCTTGCAGGGACAGTTCGTGTGGAAGATCCAAAATCGCGGTACCGCCACGGTGGTTGTTCCCGATTCTGGCAGCACACTGCTCGAAAGCTCCTGTGTCAGTTGCGGAGCGTGTGTGGATACTTGCCCCACCGGCGCGCTCGAAGACGCCGCACTTGCTGCAATTGGCAAAGCGTCCCGGGCCATCGAGCCCGACGTCTGGGTTCGAACCACCTGCCCGTATTGCGGAACAGGCTGTGAAATGAACGTGGGGGTGAGAGACGACAAGGTTGTCGTATCGCGTCCTGTTCTCGACGCGCCCGTCAGCAAAGGTCATCTTTGCGTGAAGGGGCGCTATGGGACTGCGTTCATCGACGCTGCGGAGCGCATCACCAGCCCGATGGTCCGGCGCAAGGGAACCTGGGTGACGGTTTCCTGGGATGACGCCATCACGGCTGCGGCAGAAGCGCTCACAAAGGCCATCAAAACCACCGGTCCGGATTCCGTGGGCGTGTTGGGCTCCTCGCGCGCCACCAACGAGGAGTCGTACCTCGCAGCAAAATTTGCCCGTGTTGTCGTTGGTACCAACAACGTGGATTGCTGCGCCCGCGTTTGCCATGGTCCCAGTGCCGCGGGACTTGGAATTGTCTTCGGGACCGGCGCAGCAACCAACAGCTTTGACGACATCGAGCGGACACACGCGATCCTTCTCGTTGGAACCAATCCTACGGAAAACCATCCCATTGTGGGGAATCGCATCCGCCAGCGCGCTCTGGCCGGAGTCCCTCTCATCGTTGTGGACCCTCGCCGAACCGAAGTAGCACGCCTTGCCACCGTGCATCTCATGTTGAGGCCAGGCACGAATGTCCCGCTTCTCTGTGCGCTGGCCAAGTCCATTATCGACAATGACCTGGTCGACCACGCGTTTGTCGCATCGCGCACAACCGATTTCAATGCGTACAAGGCGTCCCTCGCCCAGTGGACACCCGAACATGCCGCCAACATTTGCGGTGTATCCGCAGAGGACATTCGCCGTGCTGCTCGCATTTACGCGACCGCAAGGCCGGCCATGGCCCTGAACGGCCTGGGGCTCACCGAGCACATTCAGGGAACCGACGGCGTCATGGCACTGGCCAATCTTGCCATGCTCACTGGCAACGTCGGTGTCCCCGGAGGCGGTGTAAACCCCCTGCGGGGACAGAACAACGTCCAGGGCACAGCCAACATGGGCTGTGAACCTGCGCGCCTCACCGGCTATCAGAAAATCAACGCCGCCAAAACCCTGCACGAGCAGGTTTGGGGAGCTCCCGTGCCCACCAGTCCTGGCCTAACGTTGATGACCATGCTCGACGCCGCTGCAGCTGGACAACTCAAGTCCATGCTCATGATCGGCTATGACGTGTACCTGTCCAGTCCAAACGCCCACGCAACAGCCAAAGCATTGGGAAACCTCGACTCGCTCGTCGTCTGCGACCTGTTTATGACCGCGTCAGCCCAATGCTTTGGGACCGTGTTCCTTCCAGTCCAGAGCTCGTTTGAAAAGGATGGCACCTTCATGAATGCCGAGCGGCGCATCCAGCGGATTCGTCGCGCTGTCCGCCCACGTGGGAGCTCGAAGAGCGATTGGGAGATCCTATGCCTTTTGGCCTCGAAAATGGGGGCTGGTCGACACTTCGCCTACCAAGATGCAGAAGCCATCTGGAACGAAGTCCGCGCCGTGTGGCCCGTGGCCGCGGGCATCAGCTGGCCCCGCATTGAAAACGCCGGACTGCAATGGCCTTGCCCGACCGACGACCATCCGGGAACAGAGGTTCTTCACTCCTCTTCCTTTCCAGTTGGGGTGCGCGCAGCTTTTCAAAGACTCGAATTCCACCCCTCTGGAGAACAGAGCTCTGCGGAATTCCCGTTCATCCTGAACACAGGACGCACGCTCTTTCACTTCAATGCAGCCACCATGACTGGACGCACCCGCAATGCCGAACTGGAACGCGATGATCTGGTGCAGATCCATCCAGGCGATGCCTCGCGTCTTGGGATCCGGGACGGCGACCAGGTCTCCATTGAGAGCCGACACGGCCAGTTCAGGGGAACCGCCACAGTCACAGATACCGTTCGCAAGGGCGAACTTTTCAGCGTCTTTCACAACGTTGCAGCCCTTGTGAACAACGCTACGGGCACCGGGCGCGACTCGAACACCCATACCCCCGAATACAAGGTTACGGCGGTGAGGATCGCCCGGGCGCCCGCGCAGCGTACTTAAAGCTTAAAGCAACGGCCCGCTAAGTCACGGGGGCCGACCGCGACACTCGCGACTCAGGGTTACCCGCGTTCCCCGCCCTGCGCTCCCGCGTCGTGTCAGGAAAACGTGACTGCGACGCGCGATCCTTGCTAGACGTTTGCCATGAAGTTCCAAGCTGGGATGAGCGAGTTAACACGGCAAGCTGCGCGTCTCCAACGAAAAGTCGATCTGGCTCGGATCGAGCTCAATACCCGAGAGATTTCGGCAGAAACGGCCGGCGGCAAGGTGACGGCCACGGTGTCGTATGGGCGGCAGGTGCGTCGGGTCACAGTCGACCCCGCGTTCCTCGAGGCCGAGGGGCTCGAGCTGACCCTCGATGCGGTGTGTGTGGCGGTGACCCAAGCCATCGCGGAGGCCGATAAGGCGATGCAAAAGGAGCTCGAGAAGACTACCGGCGGCATCAAGCTTCCGAACATCGCCTAGGCGAACGTGCTCCCAGCACGCCTTCAGCGCCTCATCAGGCTGTTTGCCAAGCTCCCTGGCGTTGGCGACAAGACGGCGCAACGTTACGCGCTCTATCTCGTCGCAACAGACCCTTCGCTCGCGTCAACGCTGGGAGCCGAGCTCGTGGAGCTGCGGGCGCAGTTGGGAGCCTGCGACGCGTGTGGGAATCTGGCCGAACTTGACGGCGACCGTCCTCTTTGCGCCATCTGTATGGACTCCAAACGCGACCCGGGCTTGCTCTGTGTGGTCGCCCGGGTCCAGGACCTCCTGGCGATCGAGCGGTCGGCGAGCATGCGGGGACGGTATTTCGTGTTGGGCAAGCTTCTGTCGCCGCTCGAGGGGATCGGTCCTGAGGATCTGCCGATGCCCAAACTGTTGTCGCGTCTGCAGCGCGAGCCCGTACGAGAGCTGATCGTGGCGACTCCGCCGAGTGTGGACGGTGAAGCGACCGCGTTGTTTCTGAAGCGCGAGATCGAGCCGCTTGGGATTCCTCTTTCGCGGATTGCAAGCGGGGTTCCTCACGGTGGAGACCTCGAATACGCCGATCCGGTGACCATGGGACGCGCGCTCGCAGGAAGGCAAAAGCTCTGATATAGCCGTCTGCCATGAAGACCATCGTAACCGCCAGCGACGCTCCTGCCACCATTGGTCCGTACTCCCATGGAGTACGTGTAGGCAACACCGTCTTTGTCAGCGGGATGATCCCCCTCGACCCGAAAACGGGCAATGTGGTAGGCGGCGACATCTCGGCCCAGACCGAGCGCGTGCTTCAGAGTTTGGGAGCGGTCCTTCGCGCGTCGGGCATGGACTACGGCAACGTGGTCAAGACCACCATTTACCTGATCGACCTGAAGAACTTTCAGGATGTCAACCTGGTCTATGCGAAATACTTTACGTCGAACTTCCCGGCGCGCTCGACGGTGCAGGTCACGGCGCTTCCACGGGGAGTCCAGGTCGAGATCGACGCTATCGCGATGATGGACGTCACCGGCCCTTGACCGCGCCTTGACTTGGCCTTGACCTGAGAGGCACGCGTCAGCGCTTGGACTTTTTTTGTCCCTCGGTGACATCCCAGAGCACGACGCCGACGCATTTGCCCGTGTCGCCTCCGAGCGTCTTGAGCGCCTCACGAATGTCTGCCCCTTTGGTCCTTTGGCTTCGGGCCACCAGAATCACCGCGTCCACCGCCCCTTCGACGACGAGCGCTTCGCCGGAGCCGAGCACGCTTGGACTGTCGACCACGACGAAGTCGTACCCGCGCGCAAGAAACCCGATGGCTTTCGTAAAGTAGGGGGAATGAAGCGTCTCGGGATACCCCGGTTCTTCCGGGGACTCCGCGAGCACGTGAAGCGAGGGGCCAAGCGCGACGACAGCCCACGGCTCGGCGCTCCCGTGCATTTTTCGCGACAACTGCGGTGAAAACCCCTGGCCCGACGGGATACGAAACCCAAGCAGGCTTGCGACCGTAGGACGATGAAAGTTTGCTTCCGCGAGCAGTACCGTCGCCCTCTGCGACTCGGAAAGCACCAACGCGAGTTGGGTCGCAAACACGCTCTTGCCCTCGCCGTCCCGTGCGCTCGTGACGGCAAAGGTCCACATCCCCTCGGCCCGTTTCTGCTCGAGCCGGAATCGAATCAGCCGCAGCGCAGCAGGCGCCTCCGCCGACGACTCCCCAAGCATGACCAGGACCCGTGTGTCGGGCGGTGACGCCCACGCGGGGACAATTCGAACCGGAGCCTCGCTGGGCTCTCGACGCTGGATGACTAGGGTTCGCTGAGAATCATACGCCACGCGGGCTATCCCCTTCGTTTCTGCGATGTCGCTCGGTGCACGGTGTAAGACGCGCGAGCCGACGTGCGGTCGTAGTAGTCTGCTTGGGTCTCCGGAGGCAATATATGGTCAAGTACCTCATCACAGGCGGCGCAGGTTTTATCGGGTCATCCCTCGCCGAGGCGCTCCTCTCTACTGGTGAACGTGTTCGCATTCTCGACGACTTTTCAAGCGGGCGAAGGCAAAACCTCGAAGGACTCCCAGGCCACTTCGAGCTGGTCGAAGGAAGCATTGTCGACCCCGTCACCGTCGCTCGCGCCATCAAGGGCATCGAGGTGGTCTTCCACGAAGCCGCCATCCCCTCGGTAGCTCGCTCCGTCGAAAACCCCGAAGCCTCCGTGCTCGCAGGGGTCCAAGGCACCACGGTGGTCCTCAACGCTGCGCGCCACGCCGGTGTTCGAAGGGTCATTTTTGCCGCAAGCTCGTCGGCCTACGGCAACACACCGACCCTCCCCAAGGTCGAGACCATGCCCTCGTTCCCTCTCTCGCCGTACGCGGTCTCCAAGTTCGCCTGCGAGCAGCTCGTTCGCGTCTTCGCCTCCCTCTACGGCATCGAAACCGTCAGCCTCCGCTACTTCAACGTCTTCGGCCCACGTCAAGACCCCGGTAGCGAATACGCCGCCGTCATCCCCAAGTTCATCACCGCCGCCATCCGTCAACAGCGCCCCACGATCTTCGGGGACGGCGAACAGACCCGCGACTTCTGCTTCATCGACAACACAGTCAGCGCCAACCTCCTCGCCGCAAGCACGCCCAACAAGCTCTCCGGCGAGGTCGTCAACGTCGCATGCGCCGAGCGCACCTCCCTCAACCAGCTTCTGCGAATTCTCGGTGACGTCGCCATCGCCACCGGCGCTGTCCCCGCCAACGCGCGCCTCGAGGCCGACTACAAACCCACACGACAGGGGGACGTACGAGACTCGCTCGCCGACATCTCCGCTGCTCAAAAACTCTTCAACTACCAAGTCAAGGTTAGGATCCGCGAGGGGCTCGAACGCACCTTCGCCGCGTTCCGTACCTTCACGCCCGTGGTCACCGGATAACTTCCCAATGAGCGATTTACCTCTAAAATTCGACGCCAACGGACTCCTCCCCGTCGTTGTGCAGGACCTCTTCAGCGGCGAGATCCGCATGGTAGCTTTCGCCTCCCCCGAGGCCGTGCGCGCCACCCTTGAAAGCGGGCGGGCCACGTTCTTCAGCCGCTCGCGCAACGAGCTCTGGGAAAAAGGAAAGACCAGCGGTCACTCCATCGTGGTCCGGCGTGTCCTGGTCGACTGCGACGCCGACTGCCTCATTTACTGCTCCGACCCGGTCGGCCCGAGCTGCCACACGGGCGCTCCAAGTTGCTTCTTCCGCGCCCTGGAAGGGGCAACCCTCGTCGAACGTCCCGTCGAACCGCAAACCGTGCTCGGGTCCCTTGAGGCCACGCTCGAAGCCCGAAAGGACTCGTCAGCAGCGCAAAGCTACGCGAGGTCTCTCTACGACGGCGGGGCGTCTCTCATCGGCGCCAAGGTCCGCGAAGAGGCCGGTGAGTTTGCGCAAGCCCTCGCCCGCGAAGCCGACGATCGCGTGGTCGCAGAGGCGGCCGATCTGCTGTTCCACACGCTCGTTGGACTGCACTCGCGAGGCCTGACACTTCGCCACGTGCTCGAGGCCCTCGACGCTCGCGCGGGCAAGAGCGGCCTCCATGAAAAAGCCGAGCGTGCGCCAAAAAAGCCCGTAGTTTGACACGTTTTCCGGCGGGGTCCTATCTTGCGCCAACCCCATGACCACCAAAGTCCTCGTGTTCGAAAACGACGCGGCCTTCGCTAGCGAGCTCCGACACGAGCTGTCGAACCTAGACTGCACCATCGTGGTTGTCGACGACGGCAACGTTGGCCTCAAGCAGGCTGCCGCCGATCGTCCAGACCTCATTTTATTGTCCATCGAGCTTCCTCGCATGAACGGGTTCTCGGTCTGCAACAAGCTCAAAAAAGACCTGTCGCTCAAGGACGTCCCCTTGATCCTGATGTCGAGCGACTCGAGTGATGAGACCTTCGAACAGCATCGCAAGCTCCGAACCCACGCCGAGGATTATGTCCACAAGCCCATCGCGTTTGGCGAGCTCCTGCTGCGTATTCGCAACTTGGTCCCTCTGGCGGGGCCGGAATCGAGTGGCGACGAAGGGGTGCACATCGAAGATGACATCGAGCCTCTCGACGACGACGATCTGGTCGAGGACGACGGGACTCAATGGGGCGAGCTGCCTCCTTTACCCTCCGAGCCTCGTCCAGTGGATGCCGACATCGACGCGTTTGCGGACGCGGCCTTTGGACGGCTGACGGACGGCACCGAGGCGGAGGTTCCTGCTGCGTCGACGGAGACCTCCCCAAGCTCTGATGCGACCGAGCGAATTGATGGCGATAGCGTCGAGGCGCTTGGAGGGACACGTACGGAGCTCGAGGCGTTGTTGGCAGAGGCGCTTGCGGAGCTCGATAGACGTGCGGGGGAGCTGGCAGAGGCGCGAGGCAAGCGTGCGGAGCTCGAAGTTACTCTCGCCTTGGTGCGTGCGGAGCTTGTGGCGCGCGAAGGGGAGCTCGAGGGGATACGTCAGGCGCAGCTCGAGGCCGAGGCTCGATGCGCGTCGGAGAAGACCCGGGCCGATCGAGCGTTGGCAAAGTGGGAGACCGACCAGACGATGCTCGCCAGGGCACGGGAGGCCCTTATGTCAGCGCTCCAGCATCTGAATGAGGTTTCCTGAACCAAACCTACTTTGAGGGAACCCCAGTTTTTCCCTACGGACCCACGCGTTGATCGGCAGCCCCGAAGGGGCGAATCAAATCAGCCCAGGATGGGAACCCTGGGTCGCAGGTGGCGCTTGTCTCAATGCACCCGTCTCAATGCGCCCGAGACCCCGAAACTTAGCGGACCGTTGCGGAAAAAAAGCACCCGCGGGGCGGAAACGGCCGGACAGGCTAGGTGCGCAGCTCCCGTAGCCCGTCGGGACACGGAACGACCGTACGTTTGCGCGCCCGATGGCGGTTTGGCCATCGGAACGCCCACCTTGACGGGCCGCCTTCGCTCCGCGGCCAAAAGTGTCGTGGTGCACCACAGCTGCCCGGACCTGTTTGGCGAAACCGGCCATGGAGCCCGCAATGGACCGAGTCGGTTCGGGAGTGGAACAGCCCCGGGGCGGACGCGACGCAGGCAGTTGGGCTCGGAAACCGGCAACGGAAGAAGGCGACGCGGCGAGTCTGTCGGCAGGAACAGTGGCGACCAGATGGAGCAACACGCGGCGTCCTTCCGAACTGGGATGGGGGCTGGCCGATCGGTGGCTGTCGGGCGGCAGGAAAGGTGAGGGACTTCGCGTCCCATGGCTGTAGAGGGTGTCGGGCGATGAGGCGCCAATGCGTTGATTGGCAGCCCCGAAGGCGAATCGGACCTGCGGTTCTCATCTCAAAGTAGGTTTGGTTTAGGTAGACCCGCTCACAGTCCCTTGGGACGGCTCTCGTAGGCTCGAACCAGTTCGTCGCACCATTGGTCCATCCCCGCCCCCGTTTTCGACGACAGCTCGAGGATCCGCGCCTTTGGTGCGACCCGTCCCAGGTGTCCCAGGCATGCCTCCCGATCGAATCCGCACGCTTCCTCTAGGTCGATCTTGGTCACGACGACCCAGTTGGAAGACCGGAACAGCGGCGGATATTTGAGGGGCTTGTCCTCGCCCTCTGGAACCGACAGCAGCGTGACCCGCAGATCCTCCCCGAGGTCGAACGCGGCGGGGCAGACCAGATTGCCAACGTTTTCAATGAAGAGCACGGCGAGCGTCTTTACGTTGAGCGTCCCTACCGCGCGGGCCACCATGGCCGCGTCGAGGTGGCACAGAGTCCCCGTGGCCACCTGCACGACCGACGTTCCGGTTTTGCGAAGGCGGATGGCGTCGAGGTCCGTTTCCAGATCTCCGACCACGACCCCGGAGCGAAGCGGCAGGAGTCCCAAGGTCTTCTCGAGGAGCGCGGTCTTGCCTGCTCCCGGCGACGACACGAGATTGACCACGAAGAGCCCATGGGCTCGGAAGTAGCCTCGGTTACGTTCCGCTCGTCGGTCGTTGTCGGCGAAAATCGACTCGTGGACCGACACGACCCGATGGGGATGATCGTGCTTCTCGTGGGGCTGCTGCCCGCATCCGCATTCAATACACATGGTTACGACACCTCAAGGCTTACGAGTTCGAGCTCGAGTCCGCTCCGCAGGTCCCCGGTGGGAACCGCGCAGCGCGGGCAGATGGCGATCCACCCGTCCGCGGAAAACTCAAGGGAGCATCCCTCGCACCAGCCGATCCCGCCGACGCGTTCGATGACGAGGCTAGCGTTTTCTGCGAGGGTTCCGATCTTGAGCACGTCAAAGGCGTGTTCGATCGCTTCGGGGACCACCCCGGTCATGTCGCCCACGCGCAGGAGCAAGCTCGAAATAGCGCTCCCCCCAGCGTTGCGAGCGTGACGTTCGGCCATTGCCAGCGTCGATTGAACGATCCCGACCTCGTGCATCCCCGCGAGGCTAAACCGTAGGTCGGGGGTTGAAAAGCCCCGTCGGGTCAGGCACGGTCCGCGCCATGCTCGACATCACCTTCATCAGGAACCACCCCGACACGGTGCGCTCCGCCATTGCGAACAAGCGTTGCGACATCGATCTTGACGAGCTCTTGACAGCCGACAAAGACCGACGGGAGCTGATTGTCCTTCTCGACAAGAAGCGCGCACGCAAAAATGAGCTTGCGGCACTGATTCCCAAGGCCTCGAAAGAGACGCGGCCGGTGCTGATTGACGAAGCCAAGGCCGTGCGGACCGAGCTCGAACTGCTCGAGCCGCGTCAGGCCGACGCCAACCGCCACTTTTCCGAATTGATGCTGCGTGTTCCCAGCATCCCTCGTCCCGAGGTCCCCGTGGGAAAGGGCGAGGAAGACAACGTTGAAGTGCGTCGCGTGGCAACGCCCCGTGTCTTCGACTTCGAGCCCAAGGACCACGTCGAATTGATGCAGTCGCTCGGCCTGGTCAACTGGGATGGGCCTCGGCGTTTTGCGGGGGGACGGTCCTATGCGTTGGTAGGATTGGGAGCGCTTCTCGAGCTTGCGGTCACGCGTCTTGCCATCGACACGCTTCTTGGATGCGGTCTTGAGCTGGTGGTTCCACCGGTGATGGTCAAAGAGAGGGCTCTCACGGGGACTGGGTTTTTCCCTTTAGGGCGAGAAGAAGCGTATGCGATCACGGCTGACGACCTTTTCCTGGTGGGGACAAGCGAGGTGCCACTGGTATCGATGCATGCCGATGAAGTCCTAGACGCGGAGAAGCTTCCATTGCGTTATGCTGGCTATTCGCTCTGTTTCCGAAGGGAGGCTGGGGCGCATGGCAAGGACACGCGTGGATTGTATCGGGTCCATCAGTTCACAAAGGTCGAGCAGGTGGTCGTGTGTCTTCCCGACGAAGAGCTAGCTGAGAAGGAGCACTACCAACTGCTAGGCAATGCGGAAGCGATCCTAGCGAAGCTGGAGATACCGTACCGTGTAGCGATAGCGTGCACGGGCGAGATTGGGCTAGGGCAGACACGCAAGCACGAAGTCGAGTCGTGGATGCCGGGGCGCAAGGCGTATTCCGAGACCCACTCGTGTTCGACCTTGGGGGACTTTCAGGCCAGGCGAAGCAACCTTCGGGTACGTCTTGCCGATGGCAGTCTGGGGTATCCCTATACGCTGAACAACACGGCAATTGCGAGCCCAAGGATTCTGATCCCACTGCTTGAAAACCATCAGAACGCGGACGGGACCGTGACGCTTCCCAAGGCACTTGTCCCCTACATGAACGGGATCGAGACGATCCGGCCCAAGAGGTAGGCTTTACTGGAGCTCGCTACAAGGACGCCATTTTCCTTCGCTGCCGCATTGGTCCCCGTCGCAGACGCCCCATCCATGGGGGCCGACGAGGCAGCGGGAGTAGCGCTGGGGGATTCCCCCTGGGCCTGGGCCTACACTTGGGCAGTCCGACTTGGTGGTGCAGGCGACGCCGATGGAAGCTCCGGGGCAGCTAGAGGAACAAGAGGTACGTCCAAGGAGCTCGAGACAGCAGAAGTAACCGCCGCAATCGGAGCGGTTAGCGCATTGTCGGAGCTCGTCGGCGTTGTCGAAGCAGACCGGGCCGCCGTCAGGGGTGGAGGGAGCGGTGCAACGGCCGGCGTCGAGGTCGCGGTTCCAGCAGCAGGCGGGCTGGGATGCGGCACAGCGTTTAGGGCCGCAGGAGGTTGCGGACTTTTCTGGGACACACTGTCCGCGGCGGGGATCGGCACGACTAGGAGCGCACGTGAGGCCGGCAGAACAGAGAGCACCTGGGACACATGCTTCGTAGGAGGGGCAGCGGTTTTTGGAGCAGCGCTGGTAGGTGGGACCGGTTCCCGTGAAACTTCCACCGCAGCAGAGTTGGCCTTCGGAGCAGTCGGTGGTGTCGTCGCAGTGCAAGATGAGGTCGTCCATGTTCCCGTAGAGGGTTTCGTCGGCAAGGGGGAGACAACGAGCGGTGTTGGTCCGTTCCTGAACGTAGCAGAAGTCGTCGCCCACGTTGCAGCGGGCGGAGCCGCAGGCGATGGTGGCGCGGCTTGGTCCTGTGGAGGGGGGAGGCGGAGGCGAGGCGAGGACGGCGGAAGCCGCGTCGTTTGGGCGAGGGGGGTCGTCGCCGCGGATGGGGAACCGATGGCACGACAAGAGACAACAGAGGAGGGTGAGGGAGAAGGTTCGCATGACGTTGTGCGGGTTTGTGGGGTCCGCCCCCTGGCGGTGCGGGTAGCAGGGGCATACGTGCAGGGCAAGCGATTTTAGAATGGATTCACCTCGACGTGTTCCTGGCATGAGGTAGACTGATCTTCTCTATCAGCTTCGAGGTGGAAACCATGAGAAAAGGCGTGTTTGGATGGCTTGGGGCGGTGTGGCTCGGGGCGTTCCTCCCGGGAGTCGCGTCGTGTGGCACTGGCAACTTGCCCATGTGCACGGATGGCGAGGGGATCTGCAACGCGGCCGGCACCGCGACATTTCTGTGCAAAAACGCGACGTGGGATGTCAGCCAGGTATGCGACGTCCGCACCGAGTCGTGTGTGGCGCGGGCGGGACATGCGGTCTGCGCCTGCAGGGGGAGCACCGAGGGGTGCACCGAGGACCGCAAGCAGGCGCGCCAGTGTGTGTCCGGCACCTGGGTGGTGGGTGCGGCGTGCGCCAGCACGGAATCGTGTACTGTGAACCTCGAGGACGGCAAAGCGGTCTGTGTGCCGACGGGGGTTGCCTGTGACCCTGCCCGTGACACCGAGACGTGCAAGCTCGTCTCCCAAGGCTCGACGCCAAAGAACGGAGCGGATGCCTACTGGTGCACCCAGACGGGTCGCTGGGAGGTGAAACAGGCTTGCGCGGAGACGCAGATCTGTCTGATCCTGTTGGCGTCGTCTGCTGATGGGGGAACCCGTGAAGAAGCCGCGTGCCGGCAGATTCCCTGCCAGGAGGGACTCGAGTACTGCCCCTCCATCAGCGCCAAGGGCAACCCCCACATTTGCACAAGCGGTGTGATGCAGCTCAAAGATACCTGCGCGTCAGACGAAGGCTGCATCGTGCTGCCCGGCGGACAGGCGGTCTGTCTTTCCTTCAAGTGCACCGACGGCGAGGAGTCGTGTTCTTCGTCGGGCGTGCCCTACCAGTGTGTGGATGGTGGCAGCAATGCAAAGAAGACATGCAGTCCCCAGGAATACTGCTATGTCAAGGACCGTGTCGCAGACTGTATGGAGTTCTGTGTTCCCAACACCACCCAGTGCGCCTCCAGTAGCACGGTTCAGAAGTGCGAGGTGAGCGGGAAGTGGTCGGAGGTGGCGGTCTGCACCGTCTCCCAGGAATGCGTGGTGTCTAAGGAGATGGACGCGGGTGGCGGGGCGGCCACGGCTTCGTGCCGTAACAAGTTGTGAGCGGTCTTACCGAGCTGGGGGCATGAACGAGGGCCTCAGCGGCTCTTTTGAAAGCTCTACGTCGTTGCGATGCACGATCTCGCGGAAGTGCAGAAACACGTTGAGAAGGATGGACAAGCATGGCACCGCGAGCAGCGCGCCAGCCGCATGGAAGTAATGCTCCCCGACGAGAAGCGAAAACACGACCAGAAACGGATGGATTTTTGCGGCGTCCCCCATGATCTTGGGGTTTAGAAAGTTCGCTTCGAGCTGGTGGATCCCCACGATCCAGACGAACACGAAGGTCGCGGTTCCGATCCCCTGGGTGAGGCCGATGGCGACCGCGGGGACACTGCTCACGATGGAACCAAAAATCGGGATCAGCGAGAGGACCGCGGCCACCAGCGCGAGCACCGGCCAGTACTTGAGCCCCACCATGGCGAAACCAATCGCGCTTAGAATGCCGTTGACCAGGCAAATAAGAAGCTGTCCTCGTACCACTCCAGACAGTCCCCGATCGATGCGGGCAAGCAGGCCGTGAAATCCTGGACGGCTCGATGGACGGACCAAGGACTCGAAGAACTCGAGAATGCGTTCTCGGGTCATCATCACGTAGGCCGCCAGCATCAGCGTAATGAAGAATACGAACACGGTCCGCGTGATGCCCGCCACGACATCTCGGGCCACTCGGTAGATCTCGAAGGTGTTCTCTTGGGCATAGTGAAACCCCTTGCCCATGGCTTCGGCAACCATGCGGTTCGGGTCGAAGGTCTCCTCGCGCACTCGAACGGCCTCGAGCACGTACCCCGTTTTCGTTGCGGTCAGGGCCACTCCTTGCCCGACCTCGATGGCTACCGCGCCGTCGGGTAGGGGGCGGGCGATGAGCGCTGGACGTGGGGGAGCAGGACGCGGGTCTGGCTCGATGACCTCGGACGCGTGAGGTTCTCCTTGGGGCGACGACGGGGCGAGACCGAGGCTTCGAAGCTCCCGGGCGAGGGCCGGCACCCATCGCTCTTTTGCCGTTCGTGCAAGCTCGGGAAGCTCGTACCGGAGCGTCTTCAGCTCCACGGCGATGCGGGGAAGCGCGAAGTGCGCGAAGGTCCCGAGGCTTCCCAGAAGCACTGCGTAGACAAGGAGGATCGCAGCGACCCGTGGAACCCTTCGTCGCTCCGCCCAAACGACCGCCGGCGTGAACACGTAGGCAATGACCAGGGCAAAAATGAACGGGAGGAGCACCTCGCGTGCGACCACCACGACGGCCACGGCGACGGCGGCGCTTACGCTGAGAAACACCACCCGGCCTCTGTGCGTTGCCGACGCCGCCGCCGATGCTGACATGGTCATGGTGCGGGGGCTCGCTCGCCGGCGAGGTCGGCAAAAAATGGGTGAAGCTTGCTCCACGCGTCGTCTAGGTACTCGGGCATGACGCGGACATCGGCCACCACCGGCATGAAGTTCGTGTCGCCTAGCCAGCGTGGGACCAGGTGTCCATGGGTGTGGTCGGCGATGCCGGCTCCGGCGGCTTTGCCGAGGTTGAACCCGACGTTCATCCCTTGGGCGCCGGTGGCGTTGCGCAGGCGGATGACCGAGAGGCGCAGCAGCTCCATGAGGGCCGTGTATTCGACCGGGTCGAGCTCGGTCAGATCGGAGACGTGCCGTCGCGGGGAGACCAAGAGGTGACAGGTGGTGAAGGGGTAGCGGTTGAGTGCGACGATCGCGTGAGGCTGCACGAGCAGCACGAGCTTGTCGCGCATCGCGTGGTTGTGAAGGGACGCGAAGTCGCAGAAGATGCACTCGGTTTGGCGTTCACCCAGAATGTATTCCATGCGCCAGGGGGCCCAGAGCGGAGGGGTCATTGCCCGGGACGATAATACGAAGGCTCGCTCGTCGTGCTTGCTCGTTCCCCTTGACCTCATCGATCGCTTTCCGGCACCCTGCGCTCCTTGGAACCGCTAGCCCTTGACGTGATGGACAACGGTGTGGCGCTGGCCGAACGCGCGCAGCGATCGTCGCTGGATTCGGTGCGTGGCGAGCTTTTGCAGGGCGTAGCGTCGTCCGAGGCCGATCTGGTGCGCGTCGCGCGGCTAGGGCTACTCGTGGCCCTGGTGACGCGTGGAATGGAGCGTCTTTCCAAAGCCGGCCTAGCCGCCCTTGGTCATGATGCACGTGTCGACGAGGCGGTGGGGGGACGAGACCGCGTGTTGCGTGTGCGGACCTTGGCCGCCGCCGCGAAGGGAAGGGGACGAGACGCGGCCCGTCCTCTGCTCGAGCGGGCCGAACGCGAAGCCTTCTCGGAGCCGTCGCTGACCGACCGTGGGGTCCTTGTTGCCGTGGTGGTCGACGCGCTTGGGCAGGTCGATCGAGGCGAGGCTGCGCGTCTGGCGCATCGTCTGCCGGCAGGCGTGGCGCGGGTGCGGGCGTTGGTGGCGGCTGCCGCGCTCTCCGAGGCGCTCGTGGAGGCCGAGGCGCTTGCCTCCGGTGAAACGCGCGAGGCCGCTCTTGCGACCGCTCTCGAGGCGTTGGCCAAGAGTGATCCGCACGACCTCATCAAGCGGGGTCTGGTTCAAAAGCTGTCGGCCGCCCCCCATCGTGACCGTGTGCTCGTGCCCCTTGTGATCGCGACCAAAGGGGTCCTGCTGGCCCACAAAATTGGAGATCCTGTGCTTCGTGCCGAGGCGCTTGCCCGCATGGGCGAGTGGGACGAAGCCGACGACGTGGTCAAGGCGCTGACCGATGCCACACGGCTTGCCATGGTCTACGAACGCCTTGCCGCGGCGGCAGCAGACGGGGGAGAAGCGGCACGGGCTACGGCGCACCGTGGGAATGCCGACGCTCAGTACGAACGTCTTGCTCCGCTCGACAGGGCGCGGGTGCTTCGCGAGGGGGCTGCGGTGGCTTCCGACGATGTTCGCGCTCTCGACGCGTTGACACGGGCGGCCTCCTTGGACCCGTCCAACTTGCGCGAGATCCGGGTGCATCTCGCGCGTCTTGCCCTGGCGCGTCCATCGGGTCCCCGGGTTCGCGATGCGCTCGTCGCGGCGGCGTCGTGCTCGGACGCGTGCGCGGAGATTTATCCCGACTTCGTTGGCGCTCTTGCGTCGGCTTTTGGCGACCATGTGCCGGAGGTGGTGGAAGCGGCCGTGGATGGCTTGGATTGGGCCGAGCGAACGGCGATGGCCATGCTCCATGCGAGTCCCATTGCAGCGGGCTCGTCCCCCTCGTCTCGAGGTCCCGCATCCCCGCCCCCCCCACTGACTGCGCAAGCGGCCCGTTCGCTCGACAGTTTGTCCTGGGATCACAGTCAATCGCTCCCGTCGCCTCCGAAGGCCGCCCCCTCAGAGCCTCACACCCCAAGGCCACCACCTATGGATGACATTGAAGACGAGTCCGACATGACCTCCATCATGGGGCCCGAGCAGCGGCGCATGCTCCGTGAGGCCAGCCAGCGAGGCGACGACGCGATGCGCGAGGCGGCCAAGCGGATTCAGGCCGAGCGTGAGGCCGAGGATCGTCGCGCTGCAGAGGCGCGCGAAACAGCCCGAAGTATCGAGGCAGCGCTACCTGCTGAAGCCGTGGCGGGCGATTCCGTGCATCCCGCCGTCGCCCCGATTGCGGTCCTAGTCGCACCTGCGGCAACAGCGCTTGCGCCGACTGCACCCGCACAAAAGCCCACTGTGCCAGCAAAAAAGCCCACTGCGGCTGTGCCTTTCTGGACCTACGCTGCTGTCTTGCTCCTTGTGGCGGCGGTCCTTGCTATCGCGCTGAGGGTGTTCCTCAAGTAGAGTCCACGGGCCCCTCGTCGATCGCGAGCGCCTGCTCGCAGACGATGGTGATGGCCTCCACGGTGATCAGGGAGAAGAGCTGACGTGGCGTGATGCTATTGCGATCGGGCAGCGTCTGAAGTGCGGGGAGCCACACGGCGAGGCGCGCGATTACGGGCTCGGTCAAAAAGGTCCCCTTCATGACCTCGGGCGACGAGAAATCGAGCCGTGTGAGGAAGTTGAACTCGGTGTCGCGCACTCGGATATTTAGCTCTCGATCGAGCATGAAAACGATGTCGACGAAGTCGAGCGAATCGGCTCCGAGGTCGTCGACCAGACGGCTCTGCGGCGTGATGTCGCTTTCGGGGATGGCAAGGCTCTCTGCAATGCAGCGTCGAACCGTGGCGAACGAGCTTGTCATGGGCCCAAGCGTAATACAGGTAGGTGCGTCCCATAGGCGTTTCAATTTTTCAATTGCAAGGAACGCCTCGGCCCCAGGACCCTTTCGGATGAAACGCTCCAAGGCGTGAGGGTGCGGCCTGTCCAGAACAGGGCATTCTGTGTCCGGGCCAGTCTCGATGTGGATAAACCTGAACGTTTTCGAGCGGACGGGCATGGCACCGGACGTGCTTCTAGGCCGTCTGATTCGCGCGATCTCTCCTGCTAGCGGTCTGATCGGGCGATGTTGATTCTCGGGCTGCCCATCGGGAGAGGACGGGTGAGGGCAGGCCCGTCGGACCG
>CAITRH010000592.1 GCA_903894755.1 uncultured delta proteobacterium | reverse complement strand
GCGCAGCGTACTCAAAGTACGTGAGCAGGCACCGCAGGCCAAAACGGAGTATGGCGGGAATGGCGGGTTTCGAGATGGGCGTGGTTTAGCCGCTTGCGGGGAGTCACGATGGCGGCGCATCGACAGTATCTCCACGATTTAAAAGGGTTAGCGGCTCGAGCTGGCCTTCTTGCCTTGCTCGGAATGGGGGCTGGCCTCGGATGGAATGCCGTCCGGGGTCGTCCTCTGCAGCCCACCCAATTCCTCGTTCCTGACAAATGCGAAGCCGCCGTGTCGGTGCAAACCGATGAAATCGACGTGACAGATGCGGCTCGACGTTGCCGGCGTCACGACGTGCTCCTGGCCGACTCTCGTGCCGCCGACGCCTACGCGGAAGGGCATGCGGCCGGAGCGATCCATCTTCCGTGCGACACCCGTTCGGAGGCCATCGAGGCGCGTCTTGCGGGGGCCCGCACCATCATCGTGTACGGCGAAACAACCGACAGCGCTCGTCCCGTCGCGCAGGCCCTTCGGGAGCGAACGCAGGTCGAGGTCTTGGTGCTTCGCGGTGGCTTTGCGGCGTGGGACCGCGCCAGCCTTGCGTGCGAATCTGGCGCCTGCACCGAGTGCCGACCATGACGACGTTCTTGGTGGTCGTTCTTCGTCTCGTGGTCGGGGGGACTTTCCTTCTAGCGGGGCTTCTAAAGGTCCGCGACCCTGCCGCCTTTGCCGTGGAGATCGCCAACTACCAGGTGATGCCCTGGGTGGCCCCTTACGTCGCCATCACGCTCCCCTGTTTCGAGATCGCCATCGGGCTCGCGGCGCTGGCGTCTCCGTCGCGCTGGTGCCGCGCGGGTGCGGCCTGGGCGGCGATATTGATGGCGGCGTTTACGGTGCTCGTGACGCAGGCGGCAGGCCGTGGGATCGATATCCAGTGCGGTTGTTTCGGCGGGACCGAGCGGGTCGGCTGGACGACCGTGTTGCGCGATCTGCTCCTCTTGGCCGCGTCGTGCGCCCTTTTCATGCTCGTATCGCCAAGGGCGCCGTTGAACGCGCTGTTGGACGCCGACCTGCCGCTTTTGCCTCGCGATAATGGCTTGCCAGAGGCACGTTCCGATTTATGATGCGGCCCTTCGTCGTCCCCTCGCTGTGAGGCGAAACGACGTCCAACCACGTTGAAGAGCGAACGCAGGAGACCACGATGCCCGGTTTTGCGACGGCGGACATTCACAACATTCTGCTCGTAGGCCAAGGGGGTTCGGGCAAAACGACGCTGGCTGACGCCATGCTTTTCGAAGCAAAGGCCGTCGGACAAAAAGGCTCGGTGCCCGATGGCAGCAGCGTCAGCGACTTTGAGAAAGAAGAAAAAGAGCATCAACACTCGATCTTCGCATCCGTCCTTCACATGGACTTCCAGGGCCGTCGCATCAACGTGATCGATGCCCCAGGCTCCACCGACTTGATCGCCCAGGCCATCACGTGTCTGCCCGCGGTCGAGACCGTGGTCATCGTGTTGAGCCCTCAGACCGGCGTCGACTCCATGGCCCGACGCATCTTCGAAATGGCCAAAGAGTTGGGTCTTCCTCGCGCCTTCGTCATCAATAAGATCGACCTCCCCGACGCCAACCTCGTCCCCCTCCTGAAACAAATTCGCGACACCTTCGGCCCACAGTGCTTCCCCATCAACCTCCCCACCAACGGCGGCAAAGCGGTCCTCGACTGCTTGCTAAGTAACGCGGGTGCGAGCGACCTCGGTCCTGTCGCCCAGCATCACGGCGCCCTCCTCGACCAGATCGTCGAGCTCGACGACGCACTGATGGAAAAATACTTGGGCGGCGAAGAGCCCAACTACGACGCGCTCCACGCACCGTTCGAGCGCGCCATGGACGAAGGCCATGTCCTGCCCATCTGTTTCACCGATGCGAAAAGCGGCGCCGGAGTCCGCGAGCTCCTCGACATCATCGTCCGCCATTTCCCAAACCCCCTCGAAGGCAACCCCCGCCCATTTTTTACCGGGGAAGGCGCCTCCGAAAAACCTTTCATCTACGCCAACGACTCCGATAAACCGCTCATCGCCCATGTGTTCAAGGTCATGACGGACCCATTCGTTGGTAAACTCGCCTACTTCAGGGTCTACCAAGGACGTGCCACCGGAGCGAGTCAGGTCTTCATCGGCGCCTCGCGCAAAGCGGTCCGTCTCGCCCACGTCTTCCATCTCCAAGGCAAGGAGCATCCCGAGGCCGACGCGATCATCGCTGGCGACATCGGCGCCGTAGCCAAAATCGAGGAAATCAAAGTCGGCGATGTCCTCCACGACGACCACGCTCTCGACCAGGTGCACCACAAGTCGATGCGCTTTCCCACGCCGCTCTACGGTCTTGCGGTGGCTCCAAAGTCGCGAGGAGACGAGCAAAAAATCTCCGGTATCCTCCAGCGCTTCATGGAGGAGGACCCCACGTTCAAGATCGCCGCCGACACCGAGACCCACGAGCTGGTCATGTACGGCCTTGGCGAGCTGCAACTTCGCATCGTGCTCGAACGTCTCAAAAACCGCAGCATCGAAGTCACGACCCGTCCCCCCAAGATCGCCTACCGCGAGGCCATCACGGCCAAAGGCGAAGGGCACTACCGTCACAAGAAGCAGACCGGCGGCGCTGGTCAGTTCGCCGAGGTGTTTCTCCGGGTCGAGCCTCTTGCCCGCGGCGCTGGCTTCGAGTTTGTCAACGACATTTTCGGAGGCTCGATCCCCGCGCAGTTTCTCGTGGCGGTCGAAAAGGGGGTCCGCGACATGATGGACACCGGCGTGATCGCCGGCTACCCGATCCAGGACGTTCGAGTCAGCGTTTTCGACGGCAAGACCCACCCCGTCGACAGCAAAGAGATCGCGTTCCGCACGGCGGGCAAGTTCGCTTTCAAGGAGGCGATCCTCAAGGCCAGGCCTGTGATCCTGGAGCCCATGGTGAACATCGAGGTCACCACTCCAGCCGACAAAGTCGGCACCATCACCGGCGACCTATCCGGCAAACGCGGGCGCATTCAGGGGACAGAAACGCTGTCAAGTGGGATTGCGTCCATTCGCGCCACGGCCCCCTTATCAGAGGTCCTTCACTATCCTGCGCAGCTCAAAGGGCTCACCGGAGGTCAGGGGACCTTTGCGATGGAGTACAGCCACTACGACCCGGTGCCACCACAGATCCAGCAGCAGATCGTGCTGGCCTACAAGCCGAAGGCAGAGGAGTCCTAGTGAGCGACACACTCGACGACCGCCTGGCAGAACTTGGCGCGCTTGGCGAGCGCATCGTGCAGCGCGCGCAAGCCGGCGGTGCCACGGTTGCCGAGTGTATCCTTCGCACCGGCGCGGAGCTGTCCACCAAGGTGCGGCTTGGGTTCCCCGAGCTTGTCGAAGAAGCGGGCCATCATGCCGCGGGCCTTCGGGTCATGAAAGGCCAGCATGTTGCAACTACGTCGACAAGTGACCTGACTCCTGCAGGCATCGACCGGTTCGTGGCCGACGCTCTGGAGCTTACCGACCTTTCGCAAGAAGACCCCTTTGCAGGTCCTGCTCGCCCAGAGCTGCTTGCGTCCCCATCGGACCTTGTCGACCTAGACCTCTACGATCCAAGTGGAGGAGCGCTGGGAGCCGCACGGGCCATCACGTTTGCCACTGCTGCGGAGGCCAGTGCCCGCGCCTTCGACCCCCGGATCACCAACAGCGAAGGGGCAACGTTCGGCCGGGCCGCTGGAGGCGCCGTGTTGGTGCTCTCCAGCGGTTTCCGTGCGGTGACCAAAGGGTCGTACCAATCGCTTTCTGTGGTGCCCGTCGCTGCGGACGAAGGAAACAAGAACCGCAGGGGCTCGCACTGGACTGCAAGCCGTTACCTTGCCGCGCTCGAGGCTGCGGAGCTGGTTGGACGCGAAGCGGCGCGTCGTACGTTGCAAAAGTTGGGAGCGCGTTCTGTGGGCACCTGCGAAGTGCCCGTTGTGTTTCATCGCGAGGCGGCGCGGTCGCTTGTGGGCATGTTTGCCGGGTGTGTCATGGGAAGCTCGATCTGGCGCAAGTCGAGCTACCTGGTGGGACGCGAGGGGACTCGGGTTGCAAGCGACGCGGTGACCATGGTGGATGATCCTCTTGTGCCGCGAGGCCCTGGGTCCCGAGCCTTTGACGGCGAGGGGCTTCGGGCACGTCGCAATGTGGTCGTGGAAAACGGCGTGCTGCGCATGTACCTTTGCGACTCCTACTCTGGACGGAAGCTAGGAAGAGAAAGCACGGGGAATGCGTCGCGTGGTGGCGGAGCCGGTGTGGGGCCGGGAACGTCCAACTTTCTTCTTCAGCCGGGGGCTCAGTCTTTCGAGGAGATCCTAGCGTCGACGAAGCAAGGGTTGTTGGTCACGGAGATGATGGGGTTTGGTTTCAACGCTGTAACTGGCGACTTCTCAAGGGGAGCGTCGGGGTTCTGGATTGAAAGCGGAGAGCTTGCATTTCCTGTGAGCGAGGTGACCATTTCCCTGAACATCGACGAGCTTTGGCAGCGTATCGATGCGATTGGATCGGATCCGGACCTGAGGACATCTGTCGTATCGCCCACCCTTCGGGTTGCAAGGATGACTGTGGCTGGAAGCGGTTGACGCGACCTAGGCTCCAGCACCGCGACCGTAAGGAAGCGGTGAAGCTCACCGAACCCTAAGCACCACCACCACCGTCACCACCACAAACAGCACAACAGCGGAGATCACCAGCGCCACAACGCGTCGTCCCATGCGGCGCCGAGTGGGCTCTCGCCAAGGTTCGCGCGGCGACGGGACTGTCGCAGGTTCGTCATCGGTCACCACATCGATCGGCACCGGCACGCTGACCCGGTCCGAAGGGCCCGACCGCGACAGGAGCGACGCGAGCAGATCGGGCCCAAACAGTCCCGTGGTTTCGTCGTCTACGGCAGGACTCATGGCCCGCAGTGCGGTGGGCGAGTCCCGTTCGTCGCCCTTCAAGGAAGGCAATGGGCGAGCAAGCACGGCAAGCTCAGTGAGCTCGTCACCCCGCGCGCGACTTCCAGGCGGACGAACCACGACCTGGTCTAGGGCGCGTCGCACGGCCGGCGTATGCGTAGACGACATCGCAAACATCTCGGCTCCAGCACACACGTTGGCAAACGACTCCGCCATGTCGCGAGCGGACTCGAAGCGTTCGTACGGATCGCGGTGCATCGCGCGCGCAAACCAAGAGTCGACGTCGGGTGGAAGGTCGGTGCGCAGCTCCGAAATGGCTTTGGCCGATCGGGTGGTCCGCTGGATCATCATCGCCGCCGCGGACGCCGCTTGAAACGGCGGATGTCCCGCAAGGCAAAAGTAGGCCACAGCCGCAAGCGAGTACAGGTCCGAACGCAGATCGACGTCTTGCCCGAGCGCCTGTTCTGGACTCATGAAGGCGGGAGTCCCGACCAGCTCCCCGGACCCGGTTTGGTGAAGCGGAATGGACTCGGCAAACGCCGCAAGCGCTTTGGCCACACCAAAGTCCAGAATCTTGACGAGGTAGCCCCCGTCCTCGTCTTCATCCTGGCACAGGAACAGATTCTCTGGCTTCAGGTCCCTGTGGATGATGCCCAAGGCGTGGGCTCGAGAAAGGCCACGGCAGGCTTGCGATACGACCCGAACGACCTCGGTGAGCGACAGCGGGCCGTGGTCGTCGACGCGGCGAGCGAGGTCCATTCCGGCCAGGAGCTCCATGGCGATGTACGGGCGGTCACGCTCGTCGACCCCATGGTCGATCACCCGCACCACGTGACGGCTGTTGATGGCGGCGGCGGCCATGGCCTCTTGGGCGAAGCGCGCCCTCATGTCGGCCTGCTTGGCCAGCTCGCGATCGATGAACTTCAGCGCTACGTCGATATGAAGCGTGAGGTGACGGGCCACCCAAACGCTCCCCATGCCTCCGGAGCTGAGAGGACGCTTGAGGGCAAAGCGTTCCGCGACGACGAGCTCCGGGGCCGTGAGGTTGTCGTCTCGTGGTGCTGGCATGCGTCCCTTACGCCTACGTGGTTGCGAGGTCCCCCGCAACCCGCCCAGATGGAGGTCTAGAGCGGGAACCTGCTATGTGCCCCGCCATGAGCGGGCAACAAAACTTCAAGGACGCGACCAACGGCAGCGTAGCGACGAGGCCTTTCTTTGGCCTCTCTGAAGGGGCCATCTATTGGACTGGCGTCGCCCTCACCGCTGCAGCGTTGTTTATCCCCAAGCTGCTCCCCTGTGTCGACTACCCGCAGCACCTCGCCCTGAGCGACATGGTGCGACGGCTCCAAGACCCGACGGCGATAGAGCACGCGACCCATTCGCTCAATTTTTTCACCTACAACGGCCTCTTTCACGTGGTCGTCGCCCAACTCGCGCGTCTGGTCCCCATCGAGCTGGCTGGACGAACTCTGGTGGCCTTGTCGCTCGTGCTCCTTGCGGCCGCCGTACGGGTGCTCCTTCGGCTCCTGTCGCGTCCCGCCGCCTATGCTGCTCTGTTCACTCCCATTCTGTTTTCGTTTTCCATCGCCTGGGGCTTTGTCAATTACGGACTCGGGACCGCCCTTGGCGTTCTGACCCTGGCCGCAGTTGTCAAGACCTTGCAGTGCCCCAAGGTTGGGTGGCTGGCAGCGACGGCGGTCCTAGGCCTTTTGTGCGCCTATGCCCACGTGCTGGCGATGCTGGTTCTCTGCGTGACGGCGGCGTCGCTTGCTCCGGAGCTTGCCTGGCGAAACACTCGCGGAGCGTCGACCTTGGGCCACGGGGGACGAGCCCTTTGGCGCAGCGTCGTGTCATTGGCACCGCTCCTTGTGGGGTGTCTGTTCTGCATTGCGGTGTACCGTCGGCAGTATTGGTGGGCTCCCAACATGTACCGGGATCCAACGGTGGAAGGGACAGCGCCCCCCATCTGGCAGAAGCTGCTCTATTTTTCTGCCTTTGCGACCGATCTCCACAGCGACCTTTCCGATCAAGTTTTGCTTCTTTTGGCGCTAGCGACATTGGCCCTCACGGTGTTTTTCGCGCGTCGCGGTGCCCGGGCTCCTAGCGACCAGCCGCTGCTCCTGCCGTTTCTGGTCTTGTCGTTTGCCTACCTTGCCACTCCCATGGTGCTTATCGGGACCCATCTTATTTTCCCCCGTCTTGCGCAAATGGTGGTCTTTGGGGCTCTCTTGGCCGCCCCGCGCCTTGTGGGTCAGGTGGGGCAGCGCGTGACGCGGGTCGCTCTGGGGTTGGGGGTGATCAGTGGCGTCAATCTTGTGGTGCACTCAGCGCTTTTCGCCTGGGAGACCAACGCAGCGTCGAGGGTGATCGACGCGCTTCCGCCTGGACGATCTGCGGCTGCGGTGATTTACGGCGCACAAACCTTTAGTTTCCGATCGAGCGGGCTGGTTCATCTGCAAGCCTACTATGCAGCTCGAAAGGGCGGTCTTTGGGCATTTTCCTTTGCGCGCTATCTGTCTGTTCCAGCCCGATTTCGTCCAGCCACCCAGCCCCCGTGGCCCCGTCGCGGCTGGGAGTTCAGCGCCCGCGACTACAATCCGCGCTGCCGCTACGCCCGCACCTACGATCTGCTACTGGTCAAGTTCCCCTCTGCGTTCCCTACGGACCGAGCCGCCGAGCCTCTCGCGCGGCTCTGGGTGTTCGGCATCGACGCGGACCGGGTGACCCTTCTTGCCCACGAGGGATCCTTCTGGGCCTTCGACACCAAGGGCCTTGCCGAGGATGGCACGTTCTGAGCTCTCGACGCCCATGCACGTGCCCGGGCCCCGCATGCAAGTCGAGCCGACGCGTATGCACCACAAAAGAACGCCTATGCGTTAAACCAAACCCATCTTGAAAACCGCAGGTTTCCGCTCGCGCAGACCTCACCCCCCCAGCCCCCCTCTCCCTCGACATCTTCCTTGCCCATGCGGGCAAGTAAAATCGTCTTCGAGCGAGGGGGGAGGAGAGCCTCGTG